>DAORSF010000237.1:0-4333 GCA_035443405.1 Burkholderiaceae bacterium
GGCGACGATCCGGGCGCCCGTTCGTCGTCGGTGGCGCACCAGAGCGAGCACGTGTTCTCGGCGTGCGGCATCCCGGTGCTCGCGCCGGCGAGCATCCAGGAGTGCCTCGACCTCGGGCTGCACGGCTGGGCGATGTCGCGCTATTCGGGCTGCTGGATCGCGCTGAAGACCACTGCGGACATCGTCGAGAGCTCGGCCTCGGTCGAGGTCGATCCCGCGCGCATCGACATCCGGCTGCCGGACGACTTCGCGCTGCCCCCGGACGGCGTCCACCTGCGCTGGCCCGACCCGCAGCTGGTCCAGGAGCGCCGGCTGCACGAGTACAAGGTCTATGCCGCGATCGCCTACGCGCGCGCCAACCGGCTCAACCGCCTGGTGTTCGACTCCCCCCGTCCGCGCCTGGGCATCGTCGCCTGCGGCAAGGCGTACCTCGACGCGCGCCAGGCGCTCGACGACCTCGGCATCGACGCACGCGTGGCCGCCGACATCGGGCTTCGGCTCTACAAGGTCGCGATGCCGTGGCCGCTCGACGCAGAGGGCGTGCGCCGATTCGCCGAAGGGCTCGAGGAGATCCTGGTCGTCGAGGAGAAGCGCCAGCTCATCGAATACCAGATCAAGGAGCAGTTGTACGCGTGGCGCGAGGACGTCCGGCCGCGCGTGATCGGCAAGTTCGCCGACAGCGACGAGTGGATGCCGGCGCCCGGCGCACCGGAGCCGCCGGCGACGCCGGGTGCGACCGCGCCGGGCAGCCCCGCGGCGCGCGCGGTCGGTGCGCACGGCCACTGGCTGCTGCCGCCCACCGGCGAACTGACCCCCGCGATCGTCGCGCGCGCGATTGCCGCGCGCGTCTCGCGCCTGCACGACTCGGCGACGATCCGCGAGCGGCTGGCGTTCCTCGACGCCAAGGAAGCGGAACTCGCGCGCCCGCGACTGGCCGCGTCGCGCACGCCGTGGTTCTGCTCGGGCTGCCCGCACAACCAGTCGACGAAGGTACCGCGCGACTCGTACGCGGTGGCCGGCGTCGGCTGCCACCTGATGTCGGTCTGGATGGGCCGCAACACCACCACCATCGCGCAGATGGGCGGCGAGGGCGTCAACTGGCTGGGCATCGCCGGGCACACGGGAACGCGTCACGTCTTCGCCAACATGGGCGACGGCACCTACTACCACTCGGGGCTGCTGGCGATCCGCGCGGCGGTCGCGGCCCGCGTCGACATCACCTACAAGCTGCTGTACAACGACGCGGTTGCGATGACCGGCGGACAGCCGGTCGACGGCCCGATCACGGTGCCGCAGATCACGCGCCAGCTGGCCGCCGAGGGCGTCGAGCGCATCGTCGTGCTCGCCGAAGACCCGCACAAGTATCCGCGCGACGCCGGCTTCGCGCCCGGCGTGCAGGTCCGGCCGCGCGAGGATCTCGATGCGGTGCAACGCGAACTGCGCGAGCAGCCCGGCGTCACGGTGCTCGTCTATGACCAGACCTGCGCTGCCGAGAAGCGGCGCCGCCGCAAGCGCGGCACTTTTCCGGACCCGGCGACGCGCGTGTTCATCAACGAGCTGGTCTGCGAGGGTTGCGGCGACTGCAGCGCGAAATCGAACTGCCTGTCGGTGGTGCCGGTCGAGACCGAGTTCGGCCGCAAGCGCGCGATCGACCAGTTCTCGTGCAACAAGGACTACTCGTGCGTCGCCGGTTTCTGCCCGAGCATCGTCACCGTCGAGGGCGGCAAGCTGCGGCGCAACGAGGCGATCACGGCGAAGGCCGGCGAGTTCGCCGACATGCCCGAACCGGTGCTGCCGGCCCTGTCGACGCCGTGGAGCATCGTGGTGGCCGGCGTCGGCGGCACCGGCGTGATCACGGTCGGCGCGCTCGTTGGCATGGCCGCGCACATCGAGGGCAAGGGCATCACCGTGCTGGACATGACCGGGCTCGCGCAGAAGGGCGGCGCAGTCATGTCGTACGTGCGCGTCGCCGACCGCCAGGAAGCGTTGCACGCGGCGCGCGTGGCCACCGGCGAAGCGAACCTGGTGATCGGCTGCGACCTGATCGTCGCGGTTGGCGACGACGCGCTGTCGAAGATGCGCAATGGCGTGACGCGCGCGATCGTCAACACCGGCCAGGCCATCACCGGCGACTTCGTGCGCAATCCCGATCTGCCGTTCCCGCTCGCTGCGATGAAAGGCCAGCTGATCGACGCGGTCGGCGCCGGCGCCGAGTTCGTCGACGCGTCCCGGCTCGCCGCATTGCTGATGGGCCACTCGATCGCGACCAACGTCTTCATGCTCGGCTATGCATGGCAGAAGGGGCTGGTGCCGGTCTCGCTCGAGGCGCTGGCCCGTGCCATCGAGTTGAACGGAATCGCCGTCGACGAGAACCGCGAGGCCTTCCTGTGGGGCCGGCGCGCCGCCTTCGACCCGGCCGGCGTCGAGCGACTCGTCTGTGCCGCCGAGCCCACGCTGCTCACGCACCGGCTGTCGCGCGACGTCGAAGAACTCACCGCGCGACGGCGCGACTACCTGGTTTCCTACCAGGACGCCGCGTATGCGCAGCGCTACGTCGACCTGGTCGAGCGCGCGCGGCGCGCCGAGCGGTCGGTCGACAGCGACAGCACCGCGTTCACCGAGGCGGTCGCGCGCGGCTGGTTCAGGCTCCTCGCGCGCAAGGACGCCTACGAAGTCGCGCGGCTCTACACCGACGGCGAGTTCGAGCGCGCGCTGCGCGCGACCTTCGACGGCGACTACCGGTTGCGCTTCCATCTCGGCGTTCCGCAGCGCGGGTCGGTCGATCCGCAGACCGGCGAGGCGGCCAAGCGACGCTATGGCGCGTGGATGATGCCGGTGCTGCGCGGACTCGCGCGACTCAAGTTCCTGCGCGACACGCGCTTCGATCCTTTCGGGCGCGGTGCCGAGCGGCGACTCGAGCGCGCGCTGATTGCGGAGTACGAAGCGACGATCGACTCGCTGCTCGCGCAACTCGACCGCGACAGGCTCGAGGTGGCGGCCGAGATCGCGCGACTGCCCGAGGGCATCCGGGGCTTCGGGCCGATCAGGGAACGTGCCGCGCAGGCGGCGCGAGCGCGCCAGGCCGAACTGATGGCGACATTGCGCGCCGTGCCCGCGCGACCGGTCGCCGTCGAGCTGGCCTGATGGGCCACGCGCGCGAGCGGGCCGCGCCGGTCGGCGCGCCGATCTGGTCGAGCCCGTTCCGCCCGTTCTACCTGCTGGGCACGACCTACGCGCTGGTGCTGATCGCGGCGTGGCTGGGCGCCTGGCTGGGTGCATGGGGTGCCCCGTGGGGCGGCACGACGCTGGCCCTGTGGCACGGACACGAGATGCTGTTCGGCGTGGTGGCGGCCATCGCGATCGGCATCACGCTGACCGCGTTGCCGAGCTGGCCAGGCACGGGCGAAGTGCGCGGCACGCGGCTCGCGCTGCTGGTCGCGCTGTGGGTGGCAGGCCGGCTCGCCTGCTGGGCGGCGCCGTGGCTGCCACCCGCGTGGCGCGCGGCGATCGACGCACTGTTCCTTCCCGCCGTGTTTGCGGTGGTGGCGCCGCAGTTGCTGCGCACGCCGAACCGGCTCTACCTGCTGCTGCTGCCGATCCTGGCCGCGCTGTTCGCGGCGAACCTCGCGTGGCACGCCGGCGTGATCGCAGCGGATGCAAGTCTGGCCGCGCTGGGCCTGCGGGGCGGCGTCTACGCGCTGATCGTGCTGTTCGTGCTCAAGGGAGGCGTGCTCACGCCGATCTTCACCGGCAATGCGTTGCGCGAGAAGGGGCGCGGCGACCAGGCGCCCTTCGTGATGGCGCTCGACACCGCGGCGGTGGCATCGGTGCTCGCGCTCGCTGCATTGGATCTCGCGGGCGCGCCGGCGCGCTGGACCGGCTCGGCGGCGCTCGCCTGCGCGCTCGTCCACGGCTGGCGCGTCGTCCGCTGGAAAGGATGGCGGGTCGCCGACGTGCCACTGGTCTTCGTGATGCACCTGGGATTCGCGTGGCTGGTGTTCGCGTTCGCGCTGAAGGCTGCGGCCGCGCTGGGCGGCGCCGTCCCGGAACCGGCATGGTTGCATGCATTCACCGTGGGCGCACTGGGCATGATGATGCTCGGCCTGATGACGCGCGTCGTGTTGCGCCACACCGGCCGGGCACTGGTCGTGCCACGGCCGATGCAGATCGGGTGGGCCATGATGTTCGCCGCTGCGCTGCTCAGGCTCGCGGCGACGGTGCACGAGCTCGGCCCCTGGGCCGTGGCGCTCGCCGCGCTGTTTTGGGCGGCGCCGTTCGCGATCTACCTGCTGCTGTTCGCGCGCATGCTGGTCGCGCCGAGCCTGCCGCGCGT
>DAORSF010000238.1:0-4299 GCA_035443405.1 Burkholderiaceae bacterium
GCGATTCGTGGACCGGCGAGCCCTTGATCGCGTAGAACGGCACCTTTTCGATCAGCGACTTCAGCTTCTCCGCCAGCGAACTCTTGCCGCCGCCGACCGGCCCGAGCAGGTAGAGGATCTGCTTCTTCTCCTCCAGGCCCTGCGCGGCGTGACGAAAGTACGAGACGATGTTCTCGATCACCTCCTCCATGCCGTAGAAGTCGGGGAAGGCGGGGTAGATCTTCAGGACCTTGTTGGCGAAGATCCGCGAGCGGCGCGGATCGAGCCGCGTGTCGACCAGTTCGGGTTCGCCGATTGCCATCAGCATCCGCTCTGCGACACTCGCGTAGGCCGTCGGGTCGCTGC
This sequence comes from Burkholderiaceae bacterium, assembly GCA_035443405.1. Classification (GTDB taxonomy): domain Bacteria; phylum Pseudomonadota; class Gammaproteobacteria; order Burkholderiales; family Burkholderiaceae_E; genus Zeimonas. The sequence goes on from DAORSF010000238.1 coordinate 346, forward strand.
GGCACAGGTCCAGGTATTCCCGGACCGACATCTCCTCTTCCTGGGCCGCTTCGAAGCGGCTCTGGTAGCGGGCGAAGATCGTCATCTGTCTACCTCCTGCGGTCGGCGCCGCGCGGCGAAACCGCCCCGGCACGACGCCGTCCCGTTCAGTCTTCCGGTTGCGAGCCTCCCATCGTTTTTTCTTCTTTATAGTCCTTTACGGTTCGGCCCGTCGAATGGTTGACCCGGCAATGGGCCGTCCGGGCACAGGGTTTGCACCGATCGCGCGTCATGCGAGCCGCCATGCGCGCCGTCATGCGAGCCACGGATGCTCGGACAGTCGTCGGGCCTCGAAGGCTCCAATCGCGTCGCGCCGCTGCAGCGTGCGCTCGATCTCGTCCCACCCCGCGAGCAACGACTGCTTCGCGCGCGCATCGACGTCGAACCCGAACCGACGCTCGCCGGCCGCGAGCCACTGGCCCGGCAGGTCGATCACCACCTCGGGCAGGGCCTGCGCGCGGACCCAGGCGAACAGCGCGTCGACGTCGGACGCACGCAGCGCGATCGCCAGCAGGCCGTTGGCGAGCGCGTTGCCGGCGAAGATCGACGCGAAACTCGGCGCAACGATCGCCCGGAACCCGAAGTCGCGCAACGCCCACGCTGCGTGCTCGCGGCTCGATCCGCAACCGAAGTTTTCGCGGGCCAGCAGCACGGTGGCGCGGCGATACGGCTCCCGATTGAGCACGAAGTCCGGGTTCTCGCGTCGACGCGAGTGATCACTATCGAGATCGCCCGGATCGAGGTAGCGCCAGTTGTCGAACAGGATCGGCCCGAAGCCGCTGGCAGCGATCGAGCGGCCGTACTGCTTGGGGAAGATCGCGTCGGTGTCGACGTTGGCGAGGGCCAGCGGCGCGACGACCCCGCGATGCGTGACCAAGGGCGCCGGCCTCATGCGCCGGCCGCCCTGCCGCAGGTCTCAGCGGCCATTGGCGATGCCCGCCGGCACGTGCCCGGCCGGCCCGAAGCGCGCTGCCGACTCGCAGTGCCCGGTCTGGTCGTCGAAGAAGAAGTCCGGCTCGAACTCCTTCAGGAACGGCCCCTTGGCCAACCCGCCGAGGAACATCGCCTCGTCGACCTCGATCCCCCAGTCCATCAGCGTGCGGATCGCGCGCTCGTGCGCCGGCGCGCTGCGCGCCGTCACCAGCGCGGTGCGGATGCGCACCGGCGCGCCGCCTTGCGGTGCGTCCGGCCCATCGTCCTCGCGCTGCAACCGGTGCAGCGCCTCGAGGAGCGGCTTGAACGGGCCGGGCGGCAGCGGCAGGGCCGCCCGATCCGCCTCGTGGCGCTGGAACGCGTCGAGCCCGCCCGACTGGAACACGCGCTCGGACTCGTCGGAAAACAGCACCGCGTCGCCGTCGAACGCGATCCGGATCTCGTCGGGGTGTGACTCGGAGGCCTTCACCGACTCGGGAAACACCCGTGCTGCCGGAATCCCGGCGTCGAGCGCCGCCCCGACGTCTTCGGCATTGGCCGACAGGAATAGGTTGGCCTTCAGCGGCGCGAGGTAACGCCAGGGCGCCCGCCCGCGCGTGAACACCCCGCGCTCGAGTCGCAAGCCGGCCTGCTGCGCAGAGCGGAACACGCGCAAGCCGCTGACCGGGTCGTTGCGCGAGACCACCACGACCTCGATGCGCCGCTGCGCCTCGGGCCGCCGCGGCGGATCGAACTGCAGCAGCTTGCGCACCAGCGCCCAGGCGACGCCGGGCTGCGCGCTGACGTCGAGGCGCTCGCGCTGCAGCGCCATGTAGGCCGCGTCGTCGTCGCGCTCGAAGACGCGGTTCTCTTCCTCGAAGTCGAACACCGCGCGCGACGAGATCGCGACGACCAGTTTTCCTTCCAGCGATGCAGGCATGATCGACAAGCGTAGGCACTGCGGCGGGATTTCGCAAACGGCCGGACCGGTCGCCGCCGCCCCGGTCGCCGGGACACCGGGCGGCGCTCTGCGACAATGCCGGTTTGCCTTCATCCGGCCGCCCTCCCCGGCGGCCTGTCCGGAGCCCCCAGCATGTCCCTCAAGTGCGGCATCGTCGGCCTGCCGAACGTCGGCAAGTCGACCCTGTTCAATGCGTTGACCAAGGCCGGCATCTCCGCCGAGAACTACCCGTTCTGCACGATCGAGCCGAACGTCGGCATCGTCGAGGTGCCCGATCCACGGCTCGACGCGCTGGCGACGATCGTCAAGCCGCAGCGCGTGCTGCCGGCGACCGTCGAGTTCGTCGACATCGCCGGGCTGGTCGCGGGCGCGTCGAAGGGCGAAGGGCTGGGCAACCAGTTCCTCGCCAACATCCGCGAGACCGACGCGATCGTCCACGTCGTGCGCTGCTTCGAGGACGAGAACGTGGTCCACGTCAGCGGGAAGATCGACCCGCTGTCGGACATCGAGGTGATCGACACCGAGCTCGCGCTGGCCGACCTGGCCACGGTCGAGAAGGCGCTCGTGCGCTACGGCAAGGTCGCGCGCGCCGGCGGCGACAAGGAGGCGCAGCGCCTCGTCGCGGTGCTCGACAAGTGCATGGCCGTGCTCGACCAGGCGAGACCGGTGCGCTCGCTCGACCTGTACGACGAGGAGAAGGCGGTGCTCAGGCCGTTGTGCCTGATCACGGCCAAGCCGACGATGTACGTCGCCAACGTGCGCGAGGACGGCTTCGAGAACAACCCGCACCTCGACGCGGTGCGTCGGCACGCCGAGGCCGAGGGCTCGATCGTGGTGCCGGTATGCGCCGCGATCGAGGCCGAGATCGGCGACCTGCCCGACGAGGACAAGGCGGTGTTCCTGGCCGACATGGGCATGGACGAGCCGGGTCTGAACCGCGTGATCCGCGCGGCATTCTCGCTACTGGGCCTGCAGACCTACTTCACTGCGGGCGAGAAGGAGGTGCGCGCTTGGACCGTGCCGGTCGGCGCCACCGCGCCGCAGGCGGCGGGCGTGATCCACACCGACTTCGAGCGCGGCTTCATTCGCGCCGAGACCATCGCCTACGCGGACTTCATCGCCCTGGGCGGCGAGGCCGGCGCCCGGGAGAAGGGAAAGATGCGGCTCGAAGGCAAGGACTACGTCGTGAAGGACGGCGACGTGCTGCACTTCCGGTTCAACGTCTGAGATCCAGGACTCTTTCGGTCGTGGCCGATCAGATCCCGGTGCTCGGGACGCGTCCGCAGGCGGGTGGCGGCTTGCGGCGTGTGTCTGTCCCGATCATCGATGCTCGATCTTTTCCTGCAGCCAGACCTTGATGAGCGACTGATATGGCACGTCACGGGCGTTGGCCGCCGCCTTGATCGAGTCGAGCAGGTGCTGCGGCAGGCGCAGAGAGATCGTCTTCGTCGAGGGTTTCAGGTTCGGCAGCACGATGCGCTGAGCCTTCGCCCAGTCCAGATATTCCGTCGAGTCTCTGCCCTTGGCCTCCCAGAATGCGCGCTCCTCCGTCTCGTTCCTGAACTTCGGTAGTTGCTTAGATTGCCTGGTCATAGACGGCCCTTTCCTTGCGGTGCATGTCCCGCGCCGAGATCACGCGGATCAGCGTGTCGTCGGCGCGCAGGGTGAATGCGATATGCAACGTTCGGCCCCCTTGCGTCTTGCCTAGCGCATGAAATCGCGATTCCTGCCCGCTATGGCGTGAATCCTCCAGCAGCAGTAACGGATGGTTGAAAAACACCTCCTCTGCCTCGGACTGGTTGACGTCGTGCTTCTCGTTCTTGCGGGCGTTGCCGACGTCCCAGTCAAAGCCGACAATCAGGGACAGGTCGATCATTGGTGTATATTACCAGAATATACAAGAAGCCGCCAAAAGAGTCCGGCGAACCGAGTCGCAGGCTCGGCAATCCCCGGCAGCCCTGCGTTAGCATCGACCCCGATTCCCCGACCACCGGTGCCGCCATGCCTGCGTCCGACTCCAGATCCGCCACCCGCGCAGGCGC
>DAORSF010000239.1:0-4292 GCA_035443405.1 Burkholderiaceae bacterium
ATGACCAGCAGCACCAGCATGACGTCGACCAGCGGCGTCGTGTTGATCTCGGCCATCGGCTGCGGGTTGCTTCCCGTGTCGAAACTTCCGAATGCCATCGCGTCGAGGCTCCTCGTCGTGTCGCGGTAGAACGCGGCCGCTCAGCGAACGACCTGGCTGGCCGCGAGCGGCCCGACCGCACTGCGCAGTGCGTCGCCCTCGTGGTCCTTCAGCCGTCGTCCGGTGATCACCAGCCCCAGCAGGTCGTGCGCGAAGCCGTCGAGTTCCGCGAGCACGATCCGGTTGGCGCGCACGAAGGCGTTGTACGCGAGCACTGCGGGGATCGCCACCGCGAGGCCTGCTGCGGTCATGACGAGCGCCTCGCCGACCGGTCCCGCGACCTTGTCGATCATCACCTGGCCGCTCGATGCGATCGCGAGCAGCGCGTGGTAGATGCCCCAGACGGTGCCGAACAGACCGACGAAGGGTGCGGTGCTGCCCACCGATGCGAGAAACGCCAGCCCGCTCTCGAGTCGCGCCGAAGCCTGCGTGATCTCGCCGCGCAGAGCGCGCGTGACCAGCTCGTCGCGGTCGATCGAGGCGGCGAGCGAACTGTCGGGCTGCATCGCCGCGGCTGCCCGCGCCTTCTGCACCAGCGGCAGGAAGACCCTCTCGGTGTCGGCACGCTCGAGCGTGGCCACCGCGTCTTCCATCGAGCGCGCGTTCCAGAACTGCTCGAGCGCGGCGCGGGCGCCACGGCGCAGGCGCCATGTGCTCCACGCCTTCGACAGGATGAAGTACCAGCTGACCACCGACATCGCCAGCAGCAGGTACGCGACAGCGTGCGTCACGACGTCGCCCGCCTGCCAGAAGTGCATCAGACCCAGTTGTTGCTCTTGCATTGCTCGTTCCCTCAGCCTTCGAGTCGGAAGACCCATCGCCAGTCGTGATACCACTCCGCCACAGGCTGGCCGTCGACCGTGGCCGGCTTGAAGCGCCATTTCTTCACCGTGTCGACCGCGGTGCGGTCGAGCAGCGCGGATCCGCTCGACTGCTTGAGCCGGATCTCGGTGACCTTCCCGTCCACGTCGACGCGCACGTCCAGGCGCACCTCGCCCTGATCGCCCATGCGCCGTGCGACGCCGGGATACGGCGGCGGCGTGTTGCCGCTCCAGCTCGCATCGACGCGCGGCGGGTTGCGCCTCGGCGCAGCAGTCTGCGTGGCCGCGTCGTCGCGCGTCGACGCGACGGCAGCTGGCGGCGAAGGCGGTGCCTGCTCGGCGGCGGGCGGCGCCGCCTCGCTCGTCGCGCCGGCGGGCGGCAGTGCGATCGCCTGGGCTGCCGGCTCGGGTGCCGGGGCCGGCCGCGGAGGAGACGGACGTGCGACCGGGCGGGGCGTGGGCTTCGGAGGAGCCGGCTTCGCGAGAACCGGCTTGCGCGGCGCTGGCGGCGCGGGCGCGGGCGCACGAACCTGCGGCGTCGGATCGACGGGGTGCGGCGCCGGCACGGGCTCGCGCGGCGCCGGCGCGACGGGCAAGGGTTCTGGCGGCGTGATCAGCACGACCTGTACCGGTTCGATCTCGCGGTGGGCCGGCGGTGCAAGGGCCAGCGACAGCACGCCGGTGAGCACGATTCCGTGCAGGGCCAGCGCGCCGCCTGCCGCTGACAGCCGGTATGCGTTCATGCGGAAATTATCGCGGTCGACGCGAGGAAGGCCAAATCCGTGCGCGGCGCACGCCGATGCGGGTGACGGTGCGGGTCGCGCCGACTCGACGGAACGAATGATGATCAATCGCATTGAATTGCGCAAACCGGCCGGTCGTGTAAGCCGGCATGCCGCCCGCGGCGGCGCGCATCTGCAACAATGCGCTCCTTTCAAGAGCGAGGCAGTCGCATGAGTCGAGATCGGCGCGTTGGACGAGTGTCCGCCTCCGGCGCCGGTCGGGACGGCCCGTCCGGTCGCCGCGCGGCGCTGCGGCGCGCGGCGTCGTCGCTCGCCACGCTGGCGGTGCTGCCGGGTTGCGCGACGCGGCCCGGACCGTCGGCCGCCGGGCCCGGGCGCGACGGGCCGCCGCGGGCGGCGCTCGCCGCGGACGTGCTGTTGATCGGGGAGATCCACGACAACGCGGCGCAACACCGGCTCCGGCTTCAGTGGCTCGACGCGATCGCCAGGCATCGTCGGGTCGCGCTTGCGCTCGAGCAGCTCGACGCGGCGCGCCAGGACGATCTCGACCGGGCGCGGGCCGCCGACGCGGGAAGCGCCGACAGCCTGCCGCTGCGCGCGCGCCGGCTGGCCGAGGCCGCCGGTTTCGATTTCCGCGGCTGGGACTGGCGGTTCTACGGGCCGGTGATCGAACTCGCGCTGCGACGCGAGTTGCCGCTGATTGCCGCGAACCTGTCGCGAAGCGAGTCCGTCGCGGTCGTGCGGGGACGGGCGCCCGCGGCGCCGGAACCTGCCGGCTGGGGCAGCGACGAGCGGCGCGCGCTCGAGGACGCGATCCGGGACGGCCATTGCGGCACCCTGCCGGAATCGATGATCGTGCCGATGGCCGCCGCGCAGCGCACCCGCGACGCGCGAATGGCCCGTTCGCTGATCGATGTGCGCCGGCGCAGCGGCCTGCCGGTCGTGCTGCTCGCAGGCAACGGCCATGTTCGTCGCGACATCGGGGTTCCGCGCTACCTGGCCGGCCTGCCGCCGCAGGATCGGGTGTTCGTCATCGGGATGGTCGAATCGCCTGAGGGACCTTCGAACGCCTTCGACCACGCCGAACTGACCGAGCCGGCCGTTCGCGAAGATCCGTGCCGCGCACTGCGCGCCGGCAAGCCGCCGTCGAGCGAGACAGCGGAGCGGCCCGAGCCGTCGCCGCGCTGACGGCGCGTCAGAGCCCGAGCACGTCCTGCATGTCGTACAGCCCGCTCGTTCGTCCCGACAGGAAGCGGCAGGCGCGCAGCGCGCCGTGCGCGTAGGTGACGCGACTCGCCGAGCGGTGCGTGATCTCGATCCGTTCGCCGATGCCGGCGAACAGGACGGTGTGATCGCCGACGATGTCGCCGCCGCGCACGGTGGCGAATCCGATCGTCGTCGGATCGCGTTCGCCGGTCACGCCTTCGCGGCCGTACACCGCCACCTGCCGCAGGTCGCGTCCGAGCGCGTTGGCGACGACCTCGCCCATCTTCAGCGCCGTGCCCGACGGCGCGTCCACCTTGTGCCGATGGTGGGCCTCGATGATCTCGATATCGTAGCCGGTGGCCAGCGACTTCGCCGCGAGCTCGAGCAGTTTCAGCGTCACGTTGACGCCGACGCTCATGTTGGGGGCGAAAACGATCGGCACGCGCCCGGCCGCCGCGGCGATCTGGCGCTTGCCGTCGTCGTCGAAACCGGTCGTCCCGATCACCATGCCGACGCCGCGCGCGGCGCATGCGCGCAGGTGAGCGAGCGTGCCGGCCGGCCGCGTGAAGTCGACCAGGAACTGCGCGCCCGCGATGCCGGCGTCGATGTCGTCGGTGATCGCCACGCCGGTGGTCCGCCCGAGGAACTCGCCGGCGTCGCGACCGATGGCCGCACTGCCGGCGACGTCGAGGGCGCCGGCCAAGCCGGCATCGGGCGCGTCGAGCACCGCCTCGACCAGCATCCGCCCCATTCGCCCGGAGGCGCCGGCGATCGCGATTCGCATCATGGGCCGGCCTTTCCTGCGCTGGCGGGCGGCCGGTAGCCGGGCAGGGCCGGGTCCGTCGGATCTTCCTTCGGCGGCAGCGCGTCCGCCTCGATCGCGGCGACGCGGTCGTCGCGGAAGATGATCGTCGCGCGCCGCAACTCGGCTCGGCCGTTCGGGAACTGGTAGCGGAACACGTAGTCCCAGCGATCCGGGTGGAACACGTGCCGCAGCAACGGCGTGCCGAGCGCAAAGCGCACCTGGTCGCGGGTCATGCCCGGCTTGACCTGGTCGAGCGTTTCCTTCGTCAGGTAGTTACCCTGCGGCAGGTCGGAGCGGTAGGGCTGCAGCAGCCCGCTGCGGTTCGGATCGCGCTGCGCGCAGCCGCCTGCGACCAGCGCAGCCAGCAGCACGAGTGGCGCCAGTCGCGCGACCGGCGAGCGGCAGTGCTGGACGAAGACCTTGCTCATGGGACCGTGGCGAAGGAATGAAGGTGAAAACCGTTATCATACGACGGGACCCCTACCTGCCATCCGGGCCGATGCGCATGACCGTCACCAGCGAACTGAAGAGCATGGGTCTGAAGGCGACGCTGCCGCGCCTGAAGATCCTCGAGATCTTCCAGGCCGGCAAGCAGCGGCACATGAGCGCCGAGGACGT
>DAORSF010000240.1:0-4259 GCA_035443405.1 Burkholderiaceae bacterium
GCATTCGCGAAGAGGCAGCGCGAGCTCGCCAAGAAGCAGAAGAAGGAAGAGAAGCTCAAGCGCAAGACCGAGCAAGGCGACGTCTCCGGCACGCCCGGAGAAGAGGAGACGCAGTCAGGAGAAACGGCCGAACGGACGCCGCCGGACGACCAGGCCGCGACCTGATTCCGGGCGCGCCGGGCCTCGGGCGCTGCTAGCGGGGCGACAGCAGCGGCCGCAGCCGGTCCGCGAAGCCGCGCAGCACTTCGAGATTGCCCTGCCGGTCGAATTCCAGCGGAATGCCGGTGTAGCCCCAGCTTGCCGATCCCTTGAGTCGGTAGCCGAGGCTGGAGAGATCGCCGCCGCGAGCACGCCGCAAGACGTCCAGCAGGCGCGCGGTGGGCACCGTGAACTCGACCGGCACCGTCTTCGTCCCTGACCGCGGCAGCGTGACGGCGCGATCGATCACCGCCCCGGACGCGAAAGGCTGTCCGAGCAGCTCGAGCTGGAAATCGACGTTGCGCAACGGGATGTCGACGTCGTTCGGGTTCTCGGTGTCGACGCCGAGCACGAAACGGATGTCGTTCAGGCCCAGTTCGGCAATGCGAAAATCCGAAAACCGCAACCTCGGCGGCTTCAGGTCTGCCGGCGGCAGCACCCCGCATGCCGCCAGCGGCAACGCCACCAAGGTGCCCAGTGCGGCGCGACGGCGTCGCAGCATCGCGTTCGCCTAGAGCCGTGCCAGGCGTTCGAGCGCGAGCTTCAGCGTCTCGTCGGTCTTGGCGAAGCAGAAGCGAACGATTCGGTTCTCGACCGGTTTCTCGTAGAACGCCGACAACGGGATGGCCGCGACGCCGATCTCGGCGGTGAGCCATTTCGCGAACTCGAGTTCGGCGAGGTCGGAGATCGCGCCGTAGTCGACCAGCTGGAAGTAGGTGCCTTCGGCAGGCAACAGGCGAAAGCGCGTTCCGCCCAGCCCGGCGCGGAACAGGTCGCGCTTGCGCTGGTAGAACGCCGGCAATCCGCGCCACGGCGCCGGATCGGCCATGTACGCGGCCAATCCGTGCTGCACCGGCGTGTTCACCGTGAACACGTTGAACTGATGCACCTTGCGAAACTCGGCGGTCAGCGGCGTCGGTGCTGCGCAGTAGCCGACCTTCCAGCCGGTCACGTGGAACGTCTTGCCGAACGACGAGACGACGAAGGCGCGCGAGGCGAGCAGCGGATAGCGGCTGACCGACTGGTGCGGCTCGCCGTCGTAGACCATGTGTTCGTAGACTTCGTCCGAAATCACGAACAGGCCATGCTCGACCACGATCGACTCGAGCTCGCGCATGTCGGCATCGCGAAGGATCGTGCCGCTCGGGTTGTGCGGCGAGTTCACCATGATCGCGCGCGTGCGCGCCGTGACCGCCGCGCGCACCGCGGGCCACGGTATGCGGAACCCGGAAGTCATCGGTACCGTGACTGCCTTGCCGCCAGCCAGTTCGATGTTCGGGACGTAGCTGTCGTAGACCGGCTCGATGACGATCACCTCGTCGCCGGGCCGGACGATCGCCAGGATCGCGGTGAAGATCGCCTGAGTGGCGCCCGCGGTGATGGTGATCTCGGTGTTCCAGTCGTAGCGCGCCTGGTAGACCGTGGCGATCTTGTCGGCAACCGCCTGGCGCAGCGCGGGAACGCCGGCCATCGGCGGGTACTGGTTCAGGCCCGATCGCATCGCCGTCGCCACCGCGTCCACCAGGCGCGGGTCGCAATCGAAGTCGGGGAACCCCTGTCCGAGGTTGACCGCGTTGCTTTCGGTGGCGAGCGCGGACATCACGGTGAAAATCGTCGTGCCGACCTTCGGCAGCTTGGTCTCGATCGCGGGTGGCGCGAAGCCCTGTGGCGCGTTCATTGCGGCGTTGTCCCTCCGATGCACGATTATAGGATCGCAGCGGCGGCCGCCAGCGCTGCGTGCAGCGGCCCCGAGTCGGGACGCACGATCGCCAGCGCGTGCCAACGCGCCGCGCGTCGCGCCAGCGCGAGCAGGGCCTTGTCCCTGGTGACCAGCCAGCCGGCGCCCTCGGCGATCGCGAGGTCGACGAACTTCTGGTCGTCGGGATCGCGGCACAGCAACGCGCAGGACGGAGCGGGCGCGCTGCGCCTGACCACGCGATCGTAGGCGGCGGCGGCCTCCGCGCGCGCACGCGCGTGGAGGCCGAATTGCGGCCTTGCGATCACGGACAGCCATTCGGCGCGCGTCTCGTCGCTGCCGAGCACGACGATTGCACCGCGCTCGACGCCGCGCGCGATCGGCGCGACGCTGGCATCGCCGAACACCAGCCAGTCGAGCCACACGTTCGTGTCCAGCACCGCTTTCATGACGTCATCGCACCCCTCGCTATCGAGGGGCACGTCGGGATCGACAAGCGTCGAAGGCGATCGACCTGGACGGCTGCCGATTCGCGCCGGCAGCCTAGTGGCCGGTGGTCTGGGTGTTTCGCCGCGACGCGTGACACGGCGGGGCAGTCGGCCACGATGCCGTGACCGCAGCCCTTCGGGCTACTGCGCCGGATAGACGTCGACGCGCCGCGCCTCGCGGTCGTCGGCGCCCCCGGTGGTTTCCCGCGGCTTGACCATCACGATGCGCTCGGCCGGCACGCCCGCTGCGAGCAGTGCGTCGCGCGTGGCGACCGCGCGACTGCGGGCCAGCAGTGCGTTGGCGGCCGCGTCGCCATGCTTGTCATGGAACCCGGAAACGCCGATGCGGGCCGTCGGATCGGCCCTGGCCCAGTCGACGATCGCGGCCAGTTGCGCTGCTGCGTCGGGCGGCAAGTCGTGCCTGGCAGTGTCGAAGTGGAACTTCACGAGGCCCGGGTAGCCAGTCCCAACCGCGAGAGTGGGGGCGACGTCGACCTCGGTCACGGTGGCGCTGCCTGCCGTCGCGAGCGCCGTGGCCGCTGGAGTTGCCGCCGAACCCGCCCCGGGTGCGCCTCCCGCCGACGGTGCCGCCCGAGTCGGGCTTGCCGTGCCGCTGCCCACCGCCGCCATGATGCCGACGATGAGCGACACCGCGACCGCGATCGTGACCGCGATCCCGAGAATCCAGGCGAGGATGGCGCTGTGTTCGTTCTGCTGATCGTCGTCCATGGCCGTCTCTGGGGTAGACGATCAATTATAACGATTGCCGTGCCGACCGAAGGTTCACACCACTGCCGGTTCGAGTTCGAGCTCGACGCCGAAGCGCTGCCGGACCGATTGGCGGATGCGCTCGGCAAGCGCCAGGATCTGCGCGCCGCTCGCGGTGCCGTGGTTGACCAGCACCAGCGCGTGCCGATCGTGCACACCGGCGTCGCCGTCGCGGAAGCCCTTCCAGCCGCAGCGGTCGATCAGCCATGCGGCAGACAGCTTGGCACGTGCCGGCGACTCGGCGGGGAAGACCGGCATGTCCGCGTGCGCGGCGCGAAGCCGCTCGGCGAGTTCGCGCTCGACGACCGGGTTCTTGAAGAAGCTCCCGGCGTTGCCCATCGTTGCCGGATCCGGCAACTTGCGGCGCCGGATTGCGCAGATCGCCTCCGACACGTCGCGGGCTGTCGGGGAGGCGACGCCGGTTGCGCGCAGTTCGTCGCGGATCTCTCCGTAGTCGAGGCACAGCCTCGCCGAGCGCGCCAGCCGGAAGCGTACCTTGGTGATCAGCCATTCGGAGCCGCCGGGCCGCTTGAACACGCTGTCGCGGTAACCGAAGGCGCAATCGGCACCGTCGAAGCGTCGTGAAGCGCCGTCGTGCAGCGAGACCGCGTCGAGCGAGTCGAATCGCTCGCACATCTCGACGCCGTAGGCGCCGATGTTCTGGATCGGACTGGCGCCGACACTGCCGGGGATCAGCGACAGGTTCTCCAGTCCGGACAGGCCCTGGTCGAGCGTCCAGCCGACGAAGGCGTGCCAGTCCTCCCCGGCGCCGGCCTCGACGAGGACTTCGCTGGGCGTTGCGTCGAGCACGCGACGCCCGCCAAGTCCGACGCGCAGCACCGTGCCCGGCGGGTCGCGCGTGAACAGCAGGTTGCTGCCACCGCCGAGAACGAGCGCCGGCGGATGCGCGCGCAGCAGCGCCAGCGCGTCCGGCAGGTCGTCGAACTCGCGCAACTCGACCAGGCGATCGGCGCAGGCGTCGACGCCGAAGCTGTTCAGCGTCTTCAGCGAAGCTGCGCGACGGACGATCGGCGCCATCGGGCGGCGAAGCGCTTCAGCTCGGCTGGTAGGCGAGCCGCACGTAGATCGGTGCGAATGCCTCGGCCTGG
>DAORSF010000241.1:0-4253 GCA_035443405.1 Burkholderiaceae bacterium
CGACCGCGGCGATGGTCGCCGAGCTGGCGCGCGCCGCGGGTTCGACCGGCATGGCCGGCGGCCAGGCGATCGACCTCGCCTCGGTGGGCGCGTCGCTCGACCGCGATGCGCTCGAGGACATGCACCTGCGCAAGACCGGGGCCCTGCTTCGCGCGTCGGTGCGCCTGGGTGGCCTGTGCGCGTCCGGCGCGGGCCGGCCAGGCGCCGAAGTGGTCGCATCGCAAGTGTGCGCACTCGATCGCTATGCCGACGCGGTCGGGTTGGCGTTCCAGGTCGTCGACGACATCCTCGACGTCGAGGGCGACGCGGCGACGCTCGGCAAGACCGCAGGCAAGGATGCCGAGCAGAACAAGCCGACCTACGTTTCGGTGCTCGGGCTGCAGTCCGCGCGGGCGCTCGCGGCGCGCTTGCGCGAGCGGGCCCACGAGGCGATTGCGCCGCTCGGCGCCGCCGGCCGCAGGCTGGGCGAACTCGCCGAACTGATCGTGTCGAGGAAGTCGTGACCGGGTCGCAGCCCGAGAGCGCCGAACGCGCCGGGTATCCGCTGCTCGAGTCGATCGATTCGCCGACGGACCTGCGGCGGCTCGATCGCAGCGCGCTCGGGCAGCTGGCCGCCGAACTGCGCGGCTTCGTGCTCGAATCGGTCTCGCGCACCGGTGGGCACCTGTCTTCGAACCTGGGCACGGTCGAACTGGCCATCGCGCTGCACTATGTGTTCGAGACGCCGCGCGACCGGCTGATCTGGGACGTCGGACACCAGAGCTATCCGCACAAGATCCTGACCGGACGGCGTGCGCAGATGGCGGGCCTGCGCCAGTACGGCGGCATTTCGGGCTTCCCGAAGCGCAGCGAGAGCGAGTACGACGCCTTCGGCACGGCGCATTCGTCGACGTCGATTTCCGCGGCGCTCGGCATGGCGGTGGCGTCGCGCAACAAGGGCGAAAACCAGGGGCCGGACCGGCGCCGCCACGTCGCGGTGATCGGCGACGGTGCGATGAGCGCCGGCATGGCTTTCGAAGCGATGAACAACGCCGGCGTCACGCCGGACATCGACCTGCTGGTCGTGCTCAACGACAACGACATGTCGATCTCGCCGCCGGTCGGCGCGCTCAACCGGTATCTTGCGCGGCTGCTGTCGGGGCGTTTCTACACCAAGGCGCGCGACGTGGGCCGCGCGATGCTGTCGAACGTGCCGCCGTTGTTCGAGCTCGCGCGCCGCCTCGAGGAACACGCAAAGGGAATCGTCGTGCCGGGCGGCACGATGTTCGAGGAGTTCGGCTTCAACTACGTGGGTCCGATCGACGGCCACGACCTCGAAAGCCTGGTCCCGACGCTGCAGAACCTGCGAGAGCTGCGCGGCGCACAGTTCCTTCACATCGTCACGCGCAAGGGGCAGGGGTACAAGCTCGCCGAAGCCGATCCGGTCCTCTACCACGGGCCGGGTCGCTTCGATCCGCAGGAAGGCATCAGGAAGCCGGCCACGCCGCCGCGGCCCACCTACACGCAGGTGTTCGCCGACTGGGTCTGCGACATGGCGGCGCTCGACGAGCGGCTGGTGGCGATCACGCCGGCGATGCGCGAAGGCTCCGGGCTGGTCGAGTTCGAGAAGCGCTTTCCGCAGCGCTATTTCGACGTCGGCATCGCCGAGCAGCACGCGGTCACGTTCGCCGCGGGCCTCGCCTGCGAGGGGCTCAAGCCGGTCGTCGCGATCTACAGCACCTTCCTGCAGCGCGGCTACGACCAGCTGATCCACGACGTCGCGCTGCAGGACCTGCCGGTGATGTTCGCCCTCGACCGGGCCGGCGTCGTCGGCGCCGACGGCGCGACGCACGCCGGCGCCTACGACTATGCCTTCCTGCGCTGCATCCCGAACCTGGTGGTGATGGCGCCGTCCGACGAGAACGAGTGCCGGCAGATGCTGTACACGGCCTTCCGGCACGACGGGCCGTCGGCGGTACGCTACCCGCGCGGCGCGGGCACCGGCGTCGAGGTGTCGAAGGACCTGACCGCACTGCCGATCGGCCGCGCGCACACCTGCCGGCAGGGACGGCGCGTAGCGCTGCTGGCCTTCGGAACGATGCTCGCGCCGGCGCTGGTCGCAGGCGAGGCACTCGACGCCACGGTGGTCAACATGCGCTTCGTCAAGCCGCTCGACGCTGAGTTGCTGCGCGAACTGGCGCGTTCGCACGAGGCCTTCGTCACGATCGAGGAGCACGTCGTGATGGGCGGAGCCGGCAGCGCGGTCGGCGAGGCGCTCGCCCAGGCGGCGATCGTGCGCCCGCTGCTCCAGCTGGGATTGCCCGATCGCTGCATCGACCACGGCGACCAGTCGCAGCTGCTGCGCCTCGAGGGTCTCGACGCCGCCGGCATCGAGCGCGCGGTGCGCGAGCGCTTCGGCGACCTGCTCGCGGGCGAGGGCGGGCCCAGGCTGGTGGTCAGCCGGGCAGGCTGAACGAATTGGATACCGACGGAGAAACGACGATGAACATCCGCGACACCAGCGTGCTGCTGGCTGGCGTCATGGTCGACGTGCAGGGCAGCCCGGATCGACGCGAGTTGCCGATCCAGCGCGTCGGCGTCAAGGGGCTGCGCTACCCGCTGCGCTGGCGCAGCGCCGGCGGCGAGCAGCCGAGCGTGGGCCAGTTCGGCCTGTACGTCGCGCTGCCGGCCGACCAGAAGGGCACGCACATGTCGCGCTTCCTGGCGCTGCTCGAGGCGCGCCTGGCCGCGGACCGCCCGGCGCTCGACGTGGCCGGCATGCGGGCCATGTTCGCGGAGATGCTGGCGTTGCTCGAGGCCGACCGGGGGCGCGTCGAGTTGTCGATGCCGCTGTTCGTGCGCAAGACCGCCCCGGTGTCGCAGGTTCAGAGCCTGATGGATTACGACCTGTCGGTCATCGTCGAGGGCGGGTCAGACGACCCGGTCACTACGCTGACCGTGGTCGTTCCGTGCACCAGCCTGTGCCCGTGCTCGAAGACGATCTCGGAGTACGGCGCGCACAACCAGCGCTCGCACGTGACCGTGTCGGTCGAGACCGGCCTCGCCGTCGAACCCGAGGAGATCATCGCGATCGCGGAAGCGCAGGCGTCGAGCGAGCTCTACGGGCTGTTGAAGCGCGTCGACGAGAAGCACGTCACCGAGCGCGCGTACGACAACCCGAAATTCGTCGAGGACCTGGTCCGCGACGTGGCGATGGCGCTGCGCGCCGACGCGCGCGTGCGGCGCTTCGTGGTCGAGGCCGAGAACTTCGAGTCGATCCACAACCACTCGGCGTTCGCACGCATCGAGGGCTGAGGACCGGGCTGGGTCAGCGCGTGCGTCGCAGGTTGCGCGCGTAGATCGCCTTGCCGCGGCTGCCGGCTACCGCCTGTTCGTCGATCTCGAAGTGCTCGGGCAGCGACTTGACCAGGTCGCTGAACTTGCGGTGCCCGTACAGCCGCGAGTCGAAGTCCGGTCGCAGCTTGGTGATGTTGCTGCCGACCGCGCCGAGCTGCGCCCAGCCGTTTTCGTCCGAGATCGCGTCGATGGCGTCGGCGATCAGTCCGACCAGCGCCGCGCGGTCGCCGGTGAGTTTCGCCGTGGCGGACTGCCCGGGCTGCGGCGACGGCTTGTCCACTGCGGCGCGCAGCACCTCGGTGTAGATGAACTTGTCGCAAGCCGCGACGAACGGCTCGGGCGTCTTGCGCTCGCCGAAGCCGTAGACGGTCAGCCCCTGCTCGCGCAGGCGCGAAGCCAGCCGCGTGAAGTCGCTGTCGCTCGACACCAGGCAGAACCCGTCGAAGCGACCGGTGTAGAGCAGGTCCATCGCGTCGATGATCAGCGCGCTGTCGGTGGCGTTCTTCCCCTTCGTGTAACCGAATTGCTGCACCGGCACGATCGAGTGTTCGAGCAGCAGCTTCTTCCAGCTGCCGAGCTGCGGCTGGGTCCAGTCGCCGTAGATGCGCTTTACGCTGGCGATGCCGAACTTGGCGATCTCGGCCAGCAGGCCGTCGATCGTCGACGCCTGCGCGTTGTCGGCGTCGATCAGCACCGCGAGGCGGTCCTGCGATGCCTCCGAAGCGACCGACGCGGTCGGGCCGAGCAGGGCGGGTTTGCCGGGTGCTGGCATGAGCGGGTCACTCCCGGAAGTTGGTGAAGGACAGCGGCACGTCGGTGATCTCCTTCTTGAGCAGCGCGATCGCCGACTGCAGGTCGTCGCGCTTGGCGCCGCTGACGCGCACGGCGTCGCCCTGGATGCTCGCCTGGACCTTCGA
>DAORSF010000242.1:0-4243 GCA_035443405.1 Burkholderiaceae bacterium
GTCCCGGAAGGTCGCTGCCAGCGGCGAATCGCGCAACTCGCGTGCGAAGGCCCACAGCGCGCGGTCGCTGCGCGTCATCAGCGTCTCGTACCCCTGCAGGAAGCGCGGCACCTGCGCGCGAGCGATGCCGAGCTCGGCGCACAGCCC
The DNA here is from genome assembly GCA_035443405.1 of Burkholderiaceae bacterium. Classification (GTDB taxonomy): domain Bacteria; phylum Pseudomonadota; class Gammaproteobacteria; order Burkholderiales; family Burkholderiaceae_E; genus Zeimonas. Next base: position 148 of record DAORSF010000242.1, read on the forward strand.
GTAGAAGCCCGCCTGGTTCAGGAGCAGCGGATACATCAGCGCCCAGTGCACCTGCCACGCACTGCGCTGGAAGGCACGTGCACGCTCGAGGTAAGCGGCCAGCGCGGCGGGCGCATCGCCACGCGGATCGTGCCGCTCGAGCTGCCGGGCGGCCGCGTCGAGCTCGCGTGCAGCCTCCTCCCACAGCAGCGGAAAGCGTCCGAGGAATTCCGGAAGGCTGCGGCTCAGCGCCGCGGCGCGTTCCCGCGCCTCGTCCGCCGACGGCTGCTCGATCTCGGTGAAGTAGACGTGCGTGCCCGCGCAACGTACGGTCAATCCGTTCGACGTCGGCAGCGGCACGCGGCCGGCAGCCTCCTGTGTCGCCCACGCAAAACAGTCGTCGAGGTAGCACATGCCGAGCGGCGTGACGCCGTCGGGAAATCGATATTCGAGCAGCCAGAAACGCTCGAGATCGGCAGGCCGAAACGGCGCGACCCGCTCGTGCCGAACCCTCTCGGGCCGGTGCGCCTGCTCGGCGCCCGGGTAGCCCGGATCGTCGAGGATCTGCTGCAGCAGCTCAGGTGGCATCGGTCGCTTCGGGGTCGGGTCGCGGCGGGCAGTGTGCAGCAGAGGCGATTGGTTGTCAACGAAACCAATCAAGCGATTTGGCTGCCGCGACGACCCCGCGCCGAACGGCCTGGCGACGGGCGATCTCCTCAACGCATTGCCCGGTCGCCAACAATGTATCGCGCGCCGCAAATTTGTTGCACGCACAACGTTTAGGTGATAGAAAGACGGCTCAGCGCAACGCCCGAACCTCGAGCATGCCGTCCCGATCCGCGCCCGTTCCCGGCCTCACCGGGGCTTCGTCCGACTACCCGGCTCCCGAGTTGTACATCGACGGCAGCTGGCTCGGTTCGACGGCGGCGGGCACGGCCCCGGTCGAGAATCCCGCGACCGGCGAGGTCATCGCCAGCCTGCCCCTGGCCGGTGACGCCGAAGTGCTCGCCGCCGCCGCCGCCGCGCAGCGTGCCCAATCGGAATGGGCCGCGAGCACGCCGCTCGCGCGCTTCGACGTGATGCACCGCGCGACGCAGTTGCTGCGCGAGCGTGCCGACGCGATCGCCCGGGTGATGACGATGGAGCAAGGCAAACCGCTCGCCGAGTCGCGTCGCGAGGTGCTGCTGTCCGCCGACATCGTCGACTTCCTGGCCGAGGAAGGCAAGCGCGCCTACGGACGCCTGGTGCCGCCGCGCACGGCGGGGATCGTCGCGCAGATCGTTATGCCGGTGCCGGTGGGGCCGGCGGCGCTGTTCACGCCGTGGAACTTCCCGCTGAACCTGCCGGCGCGCAAGGTCGGCGCCGCGCTCGCGGCCGGCTGCGCTGCGGTGATCAAGCCCTCCGAGGAGACACCGGGCAGCGCCATCGAGCTGGTGCGTGCGTTCCACGATGCCGGCCTGCCGCGCGGAGTCCTCAATCTCGTGTGCGGAAACCCGGCGCGGGTCTCGGAGTTGCTGATCGGCGCGCCGGAGATCCGCAAGGCCTCGTTCACCGGCTCGGTACCGGTCGGCAAGCTGCTCGCCGTGCAGTGCGCACGACGCGTCAAGCGCTTCACCGCCGAATTGGGCGGCCACGCACCGGTGCTCGTGCTGCCGCAGACCGACGTGCCGACGGCGGCGGCGCTCTCGGTCGCCGCGAAGTTCCGCAATGCCGGCCAGATCTGCACGTCGCCGACGCGCTTCTTCGTGCACGAGTCCATCGCGACGTCGTTCATCGACGCCTTCGCTGCCGGCGCGTCGGCGCTGGAGGTCGGCAACGGGCTCGAGCCCGGCACTGCAATGGGCCCGCTGTCGAACGCGCGGCGACTCGCCGAGGTCGAAGCGCTCGTGAACGATGCCGTCGAACGAGGCGCCCGCCTGGTGTGCGGCGGCCGCCGGCTGGAGCGCGCGGGACACTTCCACGCACCCACGTTGCTGGTCGACGTGCCCACCGAGGCCCGCATCATGCGCGAGGAGCCCTTCGGCCCGGTGGCGATCGTCAACCGCTGGAGCCGGCTCGACGACGCCGTCGACGCGGCGAACGGCCTTCCGTACGGGCTGGCGGCCTACCTCTTCACGCGGGACCTCGGGCTCGCTCACCGCGTGGCGGCGCGACTCGAAGCGGGCATGGTCGGCGTCAACCAGTTCGGCATCTCGCAGCCGGAGACGCCCTTCGGCGGCGTGAAGGAGAGCGGGCTCGGGTCGGAGAGCGGAAGCGAGGGGCTCGCGGCGTACCTGGACACCAAGCTGATCACGATCGGCGCCGGTTGAAGGTCCCGTAGGGCCGGGAACGCGACAGACAGGGGGAGTCTTCATGCAGCAAACGAACGAAGCGCCGGCGGGTTCGCGCCGAGGCCTCGGGCTCAGGGCGCTGGTCGCTACCGCGGTCGGCGTCGTCGTCGTGCAGAGCACGATGATCAGCATGCTCAACGGCGCCGGCCTCGGCGCGCTCAACTACCTCGCCGCGATCGGCCTTGCGGCGCTGCTCGCGCTCAGCTACGTGCTGTCCTTCGCCGAACTCGCACTGATGCTTCCGCGGGCCGGTTCGGTCAGTGCCTACACGCAGGTGGCGCTGGGGCCGGGCCTGGCGATCGTCGCCGCGCTGTCCGGCTACGTCGCCGTCGCGCTGCTCGGCATCCCGGCCGAGCTGATCCTCGTCGACGCCCTGCTCGAGCAACTGGCGCCGGGATTGTCGGGCCTGGTCGGTCAGCCGAGCCTGCTGCTGCTCGCGCTGTTCTGCGCCTTGAACCTGCTGGGCGTCGACATGTTCGCGCGCATCCAGAGCGTGCTGGTCGCGACGATGTTCGCCGGCATCCTGGTCATCGGCGGAGCCGGCATCGCGGGCGGAAGCGCTTCGGCCATCGCCGCCGCGCAGCCGTTCGAACCGGCCGCGGCACTGTCGCTGGTGGCGCTCGCCATCTGGGGCCTGGTCGGGCTCGAGTTCGTCTGCCCGATGATCGGCGACGCGCGCGCCCCGGCACGCGACGTGCCGCGTGCGATGCTCATCGGCCTGGTCATGATCGTCGTCGCCTATGGCCTGTACTGCGTGGCCGGGATCGCCATGCTGCCGGCGGAGAGGCTCACGTCTGCCACGCCGCACATGGACCTCGCGATCGCGGTGTTCGGGCCGGCGGCGCGGGCCGGCTTCGGCCTGCTCGCGATCCTGGGCAGCGCGACGCTGCTCAACACCGTGCTCGCCAGCGTGTCGCGGATGATCCAGGGCATGGCGCAGAGCGGCCAGCTGCCGGCAATCCTGGCTCGCGAGAACCGCCGCGGCGCGCCAGCGCCCGCGCTGGTGGCCCTGGCGCTGGCCATCGCGGCGGTGCGCGTCCCGCTCGGCATGGACGCCGGCTCGATCCTGGCGCTCACGGTTGCCGCCGCAGGCTGCTGGCTGATCGCCTACGTGATCGCGCACCTCGACCTGATCGTGCTGCGCTACCGGATGCCGGCGGCGCCGCGCCCGTTCCGGTCGCCGTGGTTCCCGCTGCCGCAGGCGCTCGGCATCGTCGGCATGGGCTACGTTTTCGCTAACATCTCGCCGACGCCGGAACTGGCCGGCCCGATCTACCGCAACGTGGCCATCATGCTCGGCATCACCTGCGCCTTCGCCCTGATCTGGACCCTCTTCGTGATCCGCCGCAACCCGTTCAAGGCAGAGCCGCTCCCCGTTGCGGCGGTCGAACGATTCGGCGACTGACCCGCTGCGACCCACCGATGCCGGAACGCAATACCCCCAGGACCCGACAGCGCGAGACCGACGGCGGCGGTGCCCTCTGGCTGAACGAGTTCATTCCGTACAAGCTCGCGGTCGTCGCGAACCGCTTGAGTCAGTCGATCGGCGCGCTGTTCGAGGAACGCTTCGGGATCCAGATTCCCGAGTGGCGCATCCTGATGGCGCTGCACGCGCACGGCCCGACCGCGCCGAACGAAGTGGTCGAGCGCACCAGCATGGACAAGGCGCGCGTGAGCCGCGCCCAGCGCCGGCTGGTCGAACTCGATCTCGTGGCGGTGAGCGAGGACCCTCGCGACCGTCGCCGCCAGGTGCTGTTCCTGACGCGCAAGGGCGCCAGCCTCTGCCG
>DAORSF010000243.1:0-4241 GCA_035443405.1 Burkholderiaceae bacterium
CCATCGCCTCGAGCCCGACGATCGTCTGGTGCAGCAGCACGTGGTTGAGCACCGAACCGAGCGCGTACTTGGTGTCGTCGTTCTTGGCGGCGACCTCGACCGCCTCCGAGATCGCGATGCCCAGGCTCCCCGGGTGATCGGGGCGCTTGGCCAGCACGGCGCGCCCGTAGTCGGTCTGGTCCGACGGCGACGGCAGGCAACGCGCGCCGTAGGACTCCATCAGCGCGCGCCGGTACGGCTTCTGGTCGTACGACACGCGCACCTGGAACACGGTCACGTCGATGCCGAACAGCGCACCGGCGAAAGCCAGCGACGACCCCCACTGCCCGGCGCCGGTCTCGGTGCTCAGCCGCTTGATGCCGGCCTCGCGGTTGTAGAACGCCTGTGCGACCGCGGTGTTGGGCTTGTGGCTGCCCGCCGGGCTCACGCCCTCGTACTTGTAGAAGATCTTCGCCGGCGTGCCCAGCGCCTTCTCGAGCCTGTGCGCGCGGAACAGCGGCGCCGGCCGCCACAGCCGGTAGATCTCGCGCACCGGCTCGGGAATCTCGATCTCGCGCTCGGTGGTGACCTCCTGCATGATCAGCGCCATCGGGAACAGCGGCGCGAGATCGTCGGGTCCGACCGGTTTCATCGTTCCCGGATGCAGCACCGGCGCCAGCGGCTTCGGCAGGTCGGCCTGGATGTTGTACCAGCGCTTCGGAATGCGGCTCTCGTCGAGCAGGTACTTGGTCTGTTCGCCCATGGTCGTCTCCCCTTGTTTGGTTGTATGGGTCGGGAACCTGTCCGGAGTCGCCCCCGGCACTGTCGGAATGGAGCGTGGATCAGTTTACCGAAACCGCGCCGCGCGCCGCTCGCGCGGCCGGACAGTCGCCCGGTGCGCCTTGATGCGCCTCAAGATTCCTCTTCGCTCGCCACCAGCAGCGCCACGGCCTGCGCGGCGATGCCCTCGGCGCGTCCCACGAAGCCGAGCCGCTCACCGGTCTTGGCCTTCACGCCGATGCGGCCCGCGTCGACCGCCAGCGCCGCGGCGATGCGCTCGGCCATTCGCGCCACGTGCGGCGCGAGCCTGGGCGCCTGCGCCATCACGGTGGCGTCGACGTTGCCGATCTCCCAGCCGGCCGCACGCACGCGGCGGGCCGCCTCGGCGAGCAGCACCGCGCTGTCGGCCCCGCGCCAGCGCTCGTCGGTGTCGGGGAAGAGCCGCCCGATGTCGCCGAGCGCCGCCGCGCCGAGCAGCGCGTCGGTGATCGCATGCAGCAGCACGTCGGCGTCGGAGTGCCCGAGCAGCCCGTGCGTGTGCGGCACCTCGACGCCGCCGATCACCAGCCGCCGCCCCGGCACCAGCGCGTGCACGTCGTAGCCCTGCCCGATCCGGATCTTCATCGTCGCTCCAGTACGAGCCGCATCAGCTCGAGATCCTCGGCCGTCGTCACCTTGAAGTTGGCACGCGCGCCTTCGACCAGCCGCGGGGCGTGGCCGGCGTGCTCGACCGCCGCGGCCTCGTCGGTGGCCGACGGGCAGGCCTCCAGTGCGTCGGCGAGAAGCCCGAAGCGGAACATTTGCGGCGTCTGCGCGAGCCAGAGCCGGTCGCGGTCCAGCGTCGCGGCGACGCTGCGGCGATCCGTGCCGGCCTGTTTCACCGTGTCGCTGACGGGAATCGCGAGCACGCCGCCTACTGCCGATCCGGCGAGCTCGGCGCGCAGGCGCTCGAGGGAGACCGGATCGAGTCCCGGGCGCGCCGCGTCGTGTACCAGCACCCAGTCGTCGACGCGTGCGCCGGCGGCGCCCAGTGCGCGCAGGCCGGCCAGCACCGAGTCGCGCCGCGTCGCGCCACCGGCGGCGAGCACCTCGACCCGTCCGAGCCCGGCGAGCAGGCTGCCGGCACGGCCATCGTCGGGCGCGGCCACGACCACGATCCGCACGATCCACGGCGCGGCCAGCAGCGCGTCGACGCTCCAGCGCAGCATCGTACGTCCGGACAGCTCGAGGTACTGCTTGGGCGTGGTCGAAGCGAGCCGCATCCCGGCACCCGCGGCGGGGATTACGGCGAAGCAGCGGTCAGCGTCGTCGGGCACGGTCTGGCGGACGGCCGTCGTCCGGGGCGGCGAAAAGCTAGAATTGTAGTCTTGCCTGCGTCGCCCATTCACTTGACCACCCACGCCCTGCCGTCCGCGGAAGCCTGCTGTTCCGGCGAACCCCGCAACGCACCCGTCACCGCAGCCGGCGAGACCGCACTCGAACGCCTCGCCCCGCGGGTCGCGCGGGTTCCGGCGCCCGCTGCGGGCCAGGTGCGCACGCTGCCCGAATGCCATGGGTCGGGCGACGCGCTGCTGCTCGCCGCACTGGCGCAACGCGAGGCCGTCCGGGCGCGCGCCATCGCGATCGTGACCGCCGGCGCGCCGGACGCGCAGCGGCTCGCCGACGAGATCCGCTGGTTCGCGCCTCGCCTGCGCGTCTTCCTGCTGCCCGACTGGGAAACGCTGCCCTACGACGCCTTCTCGCCGCACCAGGACCTGATCTCCGAACGCCTGTCGACGCTCTACGCGTTGCAGCGCGGCGACTGCGACGTGCTGCTCGTGCCCACCGGCACCGCGCTTCACCGCCTCGCGCCCCCGGCGTTCCTCGCGTCGCACACGTTCTTCTTCCACAAGGGACAGCGCCTCGACGAGCCCCGCCTGCGCGGCCAGCTGACGCTGGCCGGCTACGAACACGTCTCGCAGGTCGTGCATCCTGGCGAGTACTGCGTTCGCGGCGGCCTGATCGACCTGTATCCGATGGGTTCGGCGCTGCCGTACCGGCTCGACCTGTTCGGCGACGAGATCGACTCGATCCGGACCTTCGACCCCGACAACCAGCGCAGCCTGTACCCGATCGAACGCGTGCGCCTGTTGCCGGGACGCGAGTTCCCGATGGACGAGGCGGCGCGCACCGCGTTCCGCAGCCGCTGGCGCGAACGATTCGAAGGCGACCCGTCGAAGAGCACGGTCTATCGCGACGTCGGCAACGGCATCGCGCCCGCCGGCATCGAGTACTGGTTGCCGTTGTTCCACGAGCAGACTGCCACGCTGTTCGACTACCTGCCCGCCGACGCCCTGGTGGTCTCGCACGGCGACGTCGACGCCGCGGCCCGCCGCTTTGCCAACGAGGCGGGACAGCGGTACCGGTTTCTGTCGCACGACCCCGAGCGACCGCTGTTGCGGCCCGACGAGCTGTTCATCGACGCGACTCAGTTCTTCGTCGAGGCGCGACGGTTCGGCCGCTGGGCGATCGCGCGCGAACGGGCCGACGCGGTGCCGCCTGCGCGCGAGGCCGCGGCGCCGAGCGCCAGAGACGCGGCCGCACCGCCCGCTGACGAAAGGGCGAGCTTTGCCGCCTCGCTGCCCGACGTCTCGGTCAACCGTCGCGCCGACAATCCGGTCGAGCGACTCGCCGCGTTCGTGAACGGCTCGACGGCGCGCAAGCTCGTCGTCGCCGAGTCCCCTGGCCGCCGCGAGACGCTCGCGCAGTTGCTGGCGGAGCACGGCCTGCCGCTGCCGGCGGTCGACGACTGGGCCGGCTTCGTCGACGGCGACGCACCGGCCGCGCTCGTCGTCGGTCCGCTGCACGACGGCTTTGCGCTCGCCGACGCCGGCGTTGCCGTGCTCACCGAAGCCGAGCTGTTCGTCGGCACGGTGCGGCGAACCCGGCGCGGGCTGCGCGAGTCGCAAACCGACATCGACGCGATCATCCGCGACCTGTCGGAGCTGAAGATCGGCGATCCGGTGGTGCACGCGCAGCACGGCATCGGCCGCTACGAAGGGCTCGCGACGATGGACCTCGGCGACGGCCCCACCGAGTTCCTGCACCTGTCGTACGCGAACCAGGCAACGCTGTACGTGCCGGTCTCGCAGCTTCACGTGATCGGGCGCTACAGCGGCGCCAGTCCCGAGGACGCGCCGCTGCACCAGCTCGGCTCGGACCAGTGGGAAAAGGCGCGGACGCGCGCGGCGCGCCGCGCGCGCGACGCCGCCGCCGAATTGCTGAACCTGTACGCGCGGCGGGCCGCTCGAACGGGCCACGCGTTCCGTTTCGCGGCGCACGACTACGAGGCGTTCGCCGACGGCTTCGCCTTCGAGGAGACGCCGGACCAGCTCGCTGCGATCCACGCAGTGATCCAGGACATGGTGTCCGGCAAGCCGATGGACCGGCTGGTCTGCGGCGACGTCGGCTTCGGCAAGACCGAGGTGGCGCTGCGCGCCGCC
>DAORSF010000244.1:0-4225 GCA_035443405.1 Burkholderiaceae bacterium
TGCGGCAGGTGCGCCCAGTGCGCGGTCATGAAGTCCTGCGTCTGCACCGCGCGCAACGCGACCACGTAGTCGTAGGTACGGCCGTCGCCCATCACGCCGACCGACTTCACCGGCAGGAACACCGCGAAGGCCTGCGAGGTCAGGTCGTACCAGCTGCGCCCTTCGGGCCCCGTCGTGTTTCGCAGCTCTTCGATGAAGATCGCGTCGGCGCGGCGCAGCAGCTCGGCGTACTCGCGCCGCACCTCGCCCAGGATGCGCACGCCGAGCCCCGGGCCCGGGAACGGGTGCCGGTAGACCATCTCGCGCGGCAATCCGAGTGCCACGCCCAACTCGCGCACCTCGTCCTTGAACAGGTCGCGCAGCGGCTCGAGCAGCTTCAGGTGCAGCGTCTCGGGCAGGCCGCCGACGTTGTGGTGCGACTTGATCTTGGTGGCCTTGCCCGACTTGCCGCCGGCCGACTCGATGACGTCGGGGTAGATCGTGCCCTGGGCGAGCCACTTCGCATTGGCGAGCCTGGCCGCCTGTTCCTGGAACACGTGGACGAACTCGCGGCCGATGATGCGGCGCTTCTCTTCCGGGTCGGCGACGCCGGCCAGCTGCGCCATGAAGCGCTCGCTGGCGTCGACGTGCACCAGCTTCATGCCCATATGGCGCTGGAAGGTGTCGACGACCTGCGCGCCCTCGTCGAGCCGCAGCAGCCCGGTGTCGACGAATACGCAGGTGAGCTGGTCGTCGATCGCCCTGTGGATCAGCGCCGCGGCCACGCTCGAGTCGACGCCGCCGGAGAGCCCGAGGATGACCTCCTCGCCGCCCACCTGCTCGCGGATCCGCGCGACCGCCTCGCCGATGTGGTCGCGCATCACCCAGTCGGGGCGGCAGCCGCAGATGTCGAGCACGAAGCGCTGCAGGATCGTCGCGCCCTGCGGCGTATGGGTGACCTCGGGATGGAACTGCACCGCGTAGAAGCCGCGCGCCTCGTCGGCCATGCCGGCGATCGGGCAGGACTCGGTAGAGGCCATCAGCCGGAAGCCGGCGGGCATCTCGACCACCTTGTCGCCGTGGCTCATCCACACCTTGAGCAGCCCGTGACCCTCGGCGTTGCGCGCGTCTTCCACCCCGTCGAGCAGCCGCGTGTGGCCGCGCGCGCGCACCTCGGCGTAGCCGAACTCGCGCTTGGCGCCGGCCTCGACCCGCCCGCCGAGCTGCTGCGCCATCGTCTGCATGCCGTAGCAGATGCCGAGCACCGGGACGCCGAGCGCGAACACCACGTCCGGGGCGCGGTCGGTCGACTCGTCGTGCGCCGACATGTGGCTGCCCGACAGGATGACGCCCCGGGGCGCGAACTCGCGCACGAACGCCTCGTCGACGTCGCACGGGTGAATCTCGCAGTAGACGTGTGCCTCGCGCACGCGCCGCGCGATCAGCTGCGTGACCTGCGACCCGAAGTCGAGGATCAGGATCCTGTCGTGCATCGCCCGGTCACTCGGCGCGGTAGTTCGGCGCTTCCTTGGTCATCTGCACGTCGTGGACGTGCGACTCGCGCATGCCGGCGACGGTGACCTCGACGAACTGCGGCCGGCTGCGCATGTCGCCGATCGTCGGGCAGCCGCAGTAGCCCATGCTGGCGCGGAGGCCGCCGCACAGCTGGTAGATGATCGCCACCACCGAACCCTTGTACGCGACGCGGCCCTCGATGCCCTCGGGCACCAGCTTGTCGATGTTGCCGGTCGGGTCCTGGAAGTAGCGGTCGGCCGCGCCCTGCTGCATCGCGCCCAGCGAACCCATGCCGCGATAGGTCTTGTACGAACGGCCCTGGTACAGGATGACCTCGCCCGGTGCCTCCTCGGTGCCGGCGAACATCGAGCCGAGCATGACCGTGTCGGCGCCCGCTGCGATCGCCTTGGCGAGGTCGCCCGAGTAGCGGATGCCGCCGTCGGCGATCATCGGCACGCCGCTGCCTTCGAGCGCAGCGGACACGTCGCTGATCGCGGTGATCTGCGGCACGCCGACGCCGGCGACGATGCGGGTCGTGCAGATCGAGCCCGGCCCGATGCCGACCTTGACGGCGTCCGCGCCCGCATCGACCAGTGCGCGTGCGGCGTCGGCGGTGGCGACGTTGCCGGCGACGATCTCGATCGCCGGATACTGGCGCTTCATCGAGCGCACGCGCTCGATGACGCCTTTGCTGTGCCCGTGCGCGGTGTCGACGACGATCACGTCGACGCCGGCCCGCGTGAGCAGTTCGGCGCGCTCCTCGGAGTCGCCGCCCACGCCGATCGCCGCGCCGACGCGCAGCTTGCCCTGCTCGTCCTTGCACGCATCCGGGTGCTCGGTGGCCTTCAGGATGTCCTTGACGGTGATGAGCCCGCGCAGCTCGAAGGCGTCGTTGACCACCAGCACGCGCTCGAGCCTGTGTCGGTGCATCAGCGCCTTCGCTTCCTCGAGCGAGGCCCCTTCCCTCACCGTGACCAGCCGTTCGCGCGGCGTCATGATCCGGCTGGCCGGCTCGTCGAGCCGGGTCTCGAAGCGCAGGTCGCGGTTGGTGACGATGCCGACCACCTTGCCGTTCTCGACGACCGGCAGCCCGGAGATCCGGTGCTGCTGGGTCAGGTTGATCACGTCGAGCACCTTCATCTGCGGCGAGATCGTGATCGGGTCGGCGACGATGCCGGCCTCGTGGCGCTTGACGCGCGCGACCTCTGCCGCCTGCTGCGTCGGCCCGAGGTTCTTGTGGACGATGCCGATGCCGCCTTCCTGGGCGATGGCGATCGCCAGGCGGGCTTCGGTGACCGTGTCCATCGCCGCGGACACCATCGGGATGTTCAGGCCGATCCGCCGCGTGAGGCGGGTTTTCAGGGAAGTGTCGCGGGGAAGGATTTCGGAGAAGGCAGGAACCAGCAGGACGTCGTCGAACGTCAGCGCCTTTTTCGCCAGTCGCATGGGACCCTCGGGCACAAAAATCGATTATACCGGTGCGTCCGTCCGGCCGCGCCCGTGCACCTTCCGTCGGCAGGTGCCGGCGGCGCCTGGGCACGGCGCGGAAAATCCCCGGATCCGCAAGTCCGTGGACCCCCTGCCATGCCCGCATTCCGCCCGCTGACCCGCATGCTCGCCGTCGCCGGCCTGTTGTTCGCCCTTCCGGCGCTCGCCGGCACCTGGCAGTGGCGCGATGCGTCCGGGCGCATGGTCTACTCCGACCTTCCCCCGCCGCCGGACGTGCGCGCGTCGCAGATCCTGCGCGCGCCGGGGCCGACGGGCGCGCCGCAGGCGGCGTCTTCGTCGGCGGCACCCGCCCCGGCCGCCGCTCTACAGCCTCGTTCCGCCGCTGCGGGCGCCACCGCCGCGCCCCGCACCTGGGTCGAGAAGGAACAGGAATCGCGCAAGCGCGCCGCCGAGCGCGAGGAAGCCGACAACAAGCAGCGCGAAGAGCGCGAACGGCTCGCACGGACCGCGCGGGCCTGCCAGGACGCGCGCGCCGCGCTTCGCACCCTCGAGAGCGGCATGCGCATGGCGGTGCTCAACGCGCAGGGCGAACGCGAGACGATGGACGATGCCGAGCGCAGCCGGCGCATCGACAGCGCGCGCCAGGAAATCGCCCGCAGCTGCGCCAAGGGCGGCTGAGCCGCACGCGCGGCGCGCGGGCGGTATAGAGCGGGCGCCGCGCGCGGCCGAGCGGCGGGCACCGCGCGCGACTCAGCCGGCGCCGCGCGCGCCTCCGCGGCGCTTCCCGGCCCGCAGGCGTCGGGCCAGCTTCGGGTCGACCGCCAGCCCTGCGAGCAACTCGATCCGGTCGCCGGGATGCAGGGTCGACGCGGCATCGCAGCGCTCGCCGTAGATCGCCGTCGTCAGATCGCCGCTCGCCAGGCGGTCGAGCAGCGCACCGCAGCGATCGTGGCCCCGCAGCGCCGCCAGCGCGTCGCGCACGCACGCCCCGGCCGGCAGCTCGAGCGCGTGCCGGCCGACCGAGCCGTCGGTCTCGACCCACGCGATCTCGACCGCAATGACCGTGCGCCGCCACGCGTCGTCGTCAGCGGCCATGGAGCTGGTCCGCGCGCCGCACGAAGGCGTCGATGAACGAGCGGGCGATCTGGTCGAATACCGGCGCCAGCGCGCGTCCGAGCAGGCCCCTCGCGAACGCGTACTCGAGTCCGAACTCGACCTTGCAGGCGTCTTCGCGCAACGCGAGGAAGCGCCATTCGCCGTCCAGCCGGGCGAAGGGCCCGTC
>DAORSF010000245.1:0-2549 GCA_035443405.1 Burkholderiaceae bacterium
AGTTCTGGCCGCAGGCGACGCTGAAGGACTGGATCGCGTTCGTCGCCGCCTGGGCAACGATGGCGATCGGTTCGATCGCGCAGCAGGACGTGTTCCAGCGCGTCACGTCGGCGAAGGACGAGGACACCGCGGTGCGCGGCACCCTGCTCGGCGGCACCTTCTACCTGGTCTTCGCGTTCGTGCCGATGTTCATCGCGGTGTCGGCGCTGCTCATCGAGCCCGACAAGGTGCGCGCGGTGCTCGCCGACGACAGCCTCGACTTCCAGCTGATCCTGCCGCAGCTGATCCTGTCGCAGACGCCGCTGTTCGCGCAGGTGATGTTCTTCGGCGCACTGCTGTCGGCGATCCTGTCGACCGCCAGCGGCGCGCTGCTGGCGCCGACCGCGGTGTTCACCGAGAACGTGCTGCGACCGCTCATCGGCGGGCGGATGCGCGAGAAGCAGATGCTGCTGATGCTGCGCATGGTGCTGGTGATCTTCGCGTTGTGCGTGATGACGTTCGCGCTCAACAGCGAGTCGTCGATGTTCCAGATGGTGCAGAACGCCTACAAGGTGACGCTGGTCGCGGCGTTCACGCCGCTCGCGTTCGGAATGTTCTGGCGACGGGCCACCCCGCAGGGCGCGATGATGTCGATCGTGCTCGGCCTGACCGCCTGGGGAATCATGGAACTGTCGGCCCCCGAGGCGCTGCTGCCACCGCAGATCGTCGGTCTGGGCGCCGCGATCTTCGGGATGGTCGCCGGGTCGCTCGCGCCGCAGGTGGCCGGCGGCCGCGGTCACCCCGATGCGGTCAACGGGCCGCCAGCACGCTGAAGTCCTCGACGAAGCCGCGCAGCCGCGCGTGCAACCTCTCGCGTTGCGCGGGCGCCGAGCGCTCGAGGACGGTCGCCGACAGCGCGTCGCCCGCCGCCGCCGACCTCGCGATCGCCTCGCGTCGGCCCGGGTCGGCGCTGCGCCACAGCCCGTCCAGCATCTCGCGGCACCAGGCTTCGGCGAGCTCGGGCGCCGGGCGCTCGCGCACGATGCGTCCGATCACCGCGAGCACCGCCTGCTGCCTCGCCTCGCGCTCGGCGAGCCAGTCCGGCTCGATCGCCGGCAACGCGGCCGCCAGCGAGCGCACTTCGTCCTCCTGCTGCGACGGCAGGTCGCCGACGAAGAAGCGCACCCGCTCGAGGACCCGCTCGACGCGCGCCGCCTGGCGGCGCTCGGCGTCGTCGGGCAGCAGCTTGCGGCGCTCTTCGCGGCTGGACTCCCGGAACCGGCGGGCCAACTGCTCGAGTTGGCGCGGCTGCAGGGTCAGCGCGAGGGTCGCGACGTCGGGGGCCACGCGCTCGGCAATCGGCTTCCACGCGGCATGGACCGACTCGCGCCAGCGGCCGATGTCGCCGGCCCCGACCGGGCCGTGCAGGCGGGACTGGACGTCGGCCAGGAAGGCAGTGTAAGCGGGCAGTTGCGTCTGACGATGCCAGCGGTGCAGCGCATCGACGCGGACCCTGACCAGTTCGCGTTGGTCATCGTCGAGGTCGAGATGGCGGTTGAGCTGCCAGCCGAGCCACCACGGCACCATGTCGTAGCCGAAGCGGGTCGACGAGCACGCCGTGGCCAGCAGGCAGCTGGCGACGAGCGGTATCAGGATCCGCCACGAGCGCGTGATAAGCTTTTCGAGAAACACCCTGAAAACTTTCTTCAAGTTCCTGAATACAAAAGGAAAAGATGAACGTCGTGATCCTCGCCGCGGGGATGGGCAAGCGGATGCGCTCGGACCTGCCGAAAGTGCTGCACCGGCTGGCGGGCAAACCCCTGCTCGCGCACGTCGTCGACTGCGCGCGCAGCCTGGCCCCGCGCCGGATCGTCGTAGTGTACGGCCACGGCGGCGAAGCCGTGCCGAAGGCGATCGCCGGAGACGACCTGCGCTGGGCGCTGCAGCAGCCGCAACGGGGCACGGGCCACGCCGTGATGCAGGCGCTGCCGCACCTGGACCCGGCGGTGCCGACGCTGGTGTTGTACGGCGACGTGCCGCTGACCTCGCGCGACACGCTGGCGCGGCTGATCGACGCCGCGGGCGCCGACAAGCTCGGGCTGCTCACCGTGGACCTGCCCGACCCGGCGGGCTACGGGCGCATCGTCCGCGACGGGGACCGGATCTTGCAGATCGTCGAGCACGAGGACGCCGACGCGGCGACTCGCGCGATCCGCGAGGTCAACACGGGCATCCTGGTCGCACCGACCGCGGCGCTGGCGCGCTGGCTGGGTGCCTTGTCGGACGACAACGCCCAGAAGGAGTATTACCTCACCGACGTGGTCGCGGCCGCGGTCCACGATGGCGTTCCGGTGGTCTCGGCGCAACCGTCCGAAGTCTGGGAGACGCTCGGCGTCAACAGCAAGCGACAGCTGGCCGAACTCGAACGAATCTTCCAGGCTCGACTGGCGGCAACCCTGATGGACGACGGCGTCTGGCTGGCCGACCCCGCGCGACTCGACGTGCGCGGCGAACTGGTGTGCGGGCGCGACGTGGCGATCGACGTGAACTGCGTGTTCGAAGGCAAGGTC
>DAORSF010000245.1:2649-4213 GCA_035443405.1 Burkholderiaceae bacterium
TACGTCGGCGACGCCGTGGTCGGCGAGCGCGTGAACATCGGCGCCGGCACGATCACCTGCAACTACGACGGCGCCAGCAAGTACCAGACGATCATCGAGGACGACGCGTTCATCGGCAGCGACTCGCAGCTGGTGGCGCCGGTGCGCGTGGGTCGCGGCGCAACGCTCGGCGCCGGCACCACGCTGACGCGCGACGCGCCCGAGCACAAGCTGACCCTGTCTCGCACGCAGCAGACGACGGTCGATTCGTGGAAACGGCGGGCCAGGAAGGCCGCCGGCAAGACCTAGGCCCGGGCCGGGCCGCAGCAAGGAGCAACTGGATGTGTGGAATCGTCGGAGCCGTCGCGCGACGTAACGTCGTCCCGATCCTGATCGAGGGACTGCGCAAGCTCGAGTACCGGGGCTACGACTCGGCCGGCATCGCGATCATGAACGGCTCGATGGAGCGGGTGCGCGCGGTCGGCCGCGTCGCCGAGCTCGAGGCGCGCACGCGCGAGGTCCACGCCGACGCGCCGACCGGCATCGCGCACACGCGCTGGGCCACGCACGGCGGCGTCACCGAGAAGAACGCGCACCCGCACTTTTCGGCGGGCAAGGGCATCGAGGTCTCGGTGGTTCACAACGGCATCATCGAGAACCACGAGGTGCTGCGCAGGCGCCTGAAGGACGCGGGCTACGAGTTCTGCAGCGAGACCGACACCGAGGTCATCGCGCACCTGCTGCACAGCTACCTCGCAACCGGTTCGAGCCTGTTCGACGCGGTGCAAAAGGCGGTGCGCGAACTCGAAGGCGCCTACGCGATCGCCGCCATCAACAAGTCCGAACCGAACACCGTGGTCGGCTCGCGCAAGGGCTCGCCGCTGCTGCTGGGAATCGGCAACGCCGGGTCGGGCAAGGGCGAGAACTTCCTCGCGTCCGACACCTCCGCGTTGCTGCAGGTGACGAAGTACGTCGCCTACCTGGAGGAAGGCGACGTCGTGCAGATCCGCCCCGACGGCTACTCGATCGTCGACCGCGACGGCCGAGCGGCCGAGCGGCCGATCGTCGAGAGCCAGCTGACCGCCGACGCGATCGAGCTCGGCAAGTACCGGCACTTCATGCAGAAGGAGATCTTCGAGCAGCCCGGCGCGGTCGCCAACACGCTGGAGATGGTCGCCAACGCGGCTTCGCTGTCGGCCGGCCTGTTCGGCGCCGAGGCCGAGGAGATCTTCGCGCGCACGAAACAGATCCTGATCCTGGCCTGCGGCACCAGCTATCACGCCGGATGCGTCGCCAAGTACTGGATCGAGTCGATCGCCGGACTGCCCGCGTCGGTCGAGATCGCCAGCGAGTACCGATACCGCGATTCGGTCTCGCTGCCGAACACGCTCGTGATCACGATCTCGCAATCGGGCGAGACCGCCGACACGCGGTCCGCGCTCGAGCACGCCAGGTCGACGGGCCTGCGCGACACGCTGTCGATCTGCAACGTGCCCGAGTCGGCGCTGATCCGCGAGAGCAGGCTGCGCTTCCTGACCCGCGCCGGCCCCGAGATCGGCGTCGCGTCGACCAAGGCCTTCACCAC
>DAORSF010000246.1:0-4209 GCA_035443405.1 Burkholderiaceae bacterium
CCGGCCGACCTGCTGCCGGCGTGGACCGGCATCGTCGCGCAGGCGATCGACGCGGCACGCCGAGCGTTCGAGCGCGCCGGGGGCGTGCGGATCCAGAAGCTCCACGGCGATTGCCACGCCGGCAACGTGTTGTGGACCGACGACGGGCCGCACTTCGTCGACTTCGACGACGCGCGCAACGGCCCGGCGATCCAGGACCTGTGGATGCTGCTGTCCGGGGACCGTGCATCGATGACGCGGCAGCTCTCGGACGTGCTGGCCGGCTACGAGGACTTTGCCGACCTGGACCGGCGCGAGCTGCAGCTGATCGAGCCGTTGCGCACGCTGCGGCTGATTCACTATTCGGCGTGGATCGCGCGGCGCTGGCACGATCCGGCGTTCCCGGCCGCGTTTCCGTGGTTCGGCACGCAGCGCTACTGGCAGGACCGCGTGCTGGAGCTGCGCGAGCAGGTCGCCGCGATGCAGGAGCCGGCGATCGAGGCGGGCTGACCGGGCTCGCTGCGTGGCCCCGCCGCTGGCGCCCCTGCGCACACGCTGCGCGATTGCGCACTAGAATGAACTTGCCCCGGGGCGACCGGGGTGGGTGCTTCGCCTTCGCTTCGCCACAGGGACATCGATGACCGGGACACGACGACTGCCAGGGCTTCTCTTCGCGCTGCTCACGCTGCTGTTGGTGCAGGCCGTCCAGGCGCGCGAGATGGTCAGCGTCGCGCGCGCGGAGATCAACATGCGTTCGGGCCCCGGCACGGGACACGACGTGACGTGGATGCTTACTCGCGGGTATCCGCTGCAGGTCCTGGGGCGCAAGGGCCAGTGGCTGCGCGTTCGCGACTTCGAGAGCGACGAGGGCTGGGTCTTCAGGTCGTTGACCGGCAAGGTTCCGCACTACGTCGTCAAGGCGAAGGTCGCGAACCTGCGCAGCGCGCCGAGCATGCGCGGCCGCATCGTCGGCAAGGCTGGCTACGGCGAGGTGCTGCGCACGCTCGCGCACCGCGACGGCTGGGCACGGGTGCGCAACGAGGACGGTCTGGTCGGATGGGTGGCACGCCGATTGCTGTGGGGTTGGTAGCCGCCCCGAGCCCCCGGATCGAGGAGAGACCAGCGATGCGTACCGCCCTGTTCCCGCCCTTCGTGGCCATCGTCGTGGCCATCGGCCTGCTCGGCGCCTGCGCGACCGTGACGAACCCGGTCACCGGCCAGGCCGAGCGCACCGTGATGGACGAGCGCAGCGAACTCGCCCAGGGCAAGGAGGCGCACCAGCAGGTGCTCGCCGAGTACGGGGTCTATGCGAATCCCCGCGTCCAGGCCTACGTCGACCAGGTCGGCCAGCGGCTGGCGCGACAGTCGCATCGCGCGAACTTGCCGTGGACGTTCACCGTGCTCGACAGCCCGGAGATCAACGCGTTCGCGCTTCCCGGCGGGTATGTCTACGTCACGCGCGGGATCATGGCCTACATGGAGAGCGAGGCGGACCTGGCCGGCGTGATCGGCCACGAGATCGGCCACGTGACGGCGCGGCACGGTGCGCAACGCGCCACGCGCCAGCAGGTCGCGGGCGTCGGTGTCCTCGCCGCCACGGTGCTCGGCGCCGTGCTCGAGGCGGCGGGTGGCGTGAGCGGGGCGGGCGAGCTCGCCGGCCAGCTCTCCCAGGGCGTCGCGGCGGGATACATCGCGTCGTACAGCCGCGAGCAGGAACTGGAAGCCGACCGGTTGGGCGCCGAGTACCTGGTGCGCAACCGCTACGACCCGCAGAACATGGTCGACGTGATCAAGGTCCTCAAGCAGCGCGAACAGTTCTCGGCCGACGTGGCGCGGGCCGAGGGACGCGCCCCGCAGGCCGGCGCGGATTGGCTGTCGTCGCACCCGAGCAACGAGCAGCGGTTGCAGCAGATCCGGCAGACTGCGGCGACCTACAAGGGCAGTTACGGCGACGACGGGCGTGCGCGCTACCTGCAGGTCATCGACGGCATGAGCTTCGGCGAGAGCCGCGAGCAGGGCGTGGTGCGGGGGCGGAACTTCTACCACGAGCCGCTGGGAATCGCGCTCACCGCGCCGCAGGGCTGGCGGATCCGCAACTCGCAGGATGCGCTGACGATGGTGAACGCGGCGGGCGACGCCGGCCTGGTGATGAAGATGGTCCCGCCGAATGCAGGCGGCACGCACCAGGAGATCATCCGCAAGGTCTTCGAGCCGACCAGCGGGCGCACCGAGCGGCGAGCACTCAACGGCCTGGACGCGACCCACGTCACGGGCACTCGCCGCAACTCGCGCGGGCAGGAGCAGGGGTTCCTCGCCACCGTCGTGACCGGGCCGGCCGCCCGGAACTTCGTGCTGCTCTATGCCGCGAAGGACCTTGCGGCGCTGCAGCGGGCAGCCGGCCAGGTCCGCGAGGCCGAAGCGTCGTTTCGTCCGATGACCGCGGCGGACCGCAGCGCGGCGCGGCCGTGGACGGTGAACACCGTCGCCTTCCCGCGCGGCGGGTTTGCGGAACTCGCGCGCGCGTCGCCGCTGCCGACCAATGCCGAGGGGCAGCTGAAGCTGCTCAACGGCGCCTACGGGGGCGGGAACCCTCGCCCGGGAGACCCGGTGAAAGTGATCCGCTAGCCGGGCTAGCGTCCGGTGACGGTCGGGTCGCCGGCGAGCACGCCGGCGCGCCGGTCGGCTTCGTCACGGACGTGCGCGGGCAAGCGGTTCAGCATCCAGCGGATGGCAGCGGGTAGCAGGACCAGGTCGTCGACCACGCCGAACAGCGGAATCGTCTCGGGGATCAGGTCGATCGGCGACACCAGGTACACGAGCAGCAGCACGGTCCCGGCCTTGAGCCAGACCGGCGCGTCCGGATGCCTCAGCGCAAACCAAAGGCGTTTGGCGTCGCCTTTCACCATCATCCACAACAACGAAACGCGCTTCCACATCGTCCTGTCTCCCGGTCGGCCTGCGTCGATCGCCGCAGCGTTGCATCAATCGCCGATATGCGGGCGGACGCGCCGGAGACAAGATGCGGCCGCGGTGCGTGCGTCGCGGCGGGCTGGTGCCTGCGCGCGCAAACCGGATCAGAAGATGCGGTTGAACCAGAGCATCGACAACGCCGCCGCCAGTACCGCGGCGAGCGCGGCGGCCGCCGAAAACAGCGCGGTGATCTCGTTCTCCCGCGTCTCGAGCACCATCCTGGAGGTCATCGTCTCGTAGACGCTCTTCAACTCGGCGGCGGTTCCGGCATAGAAATAGTCGCCGCGGGTGGCCTGCGCGATCGCCTTCAGCGCCTCCTCGTCGAGCCGCACGCGCATCGACCAGCCATCGCCGATCAGGATCTCGCCGTTCGGGGTGCCGATGCCGACCGTGTAGATGCGCACGCCGCGATCGGCTGCCAGCTTCGCCGCTTCGATCGGGTCGGGCCCGGTGGTCGTCTGCCCGTCCGAAAGCAGGATGATCACGGCGGAGGCATACGACCCCGGCGCCGCCGGTTTTCGTGGCGCAGCCGCCGCATCTCCCCTGGGTTCGTCGAGCGGAGCCCCGAGCTGTGCGCGTCGCGACCGCTGCGACGGCAACTCGAACTCCTGGTCGGGGAAGATCGTCTTCAGCGACACCAGGATGCCGTTGCCGACCGCGGTGCCGCGTTGCAGCTCGAAGCGATCGATCGACGCAAGGATGTCCTCGCGGCTGTGCGTCGGCGGCTGCACCAGCGCCGCGCCTCCGCCGAAGGTGACGACGCCGATCCGCGCGCTGCGCGGCTGCTCGGCGACGAACGCGCGCGCCGCGGCCTGCGCGGCCGCCAGCCGCGTCGGCTCCACGTCGGTTGCGCGCATGCTGCCCGAGACGTCCATCGCGAGGATGACGGTTTCGTGCTGCGATGGAAGGGTCACGACCGCCGTCGGGCGTGCGATCGCGACGACCATCGCGGTCAGCGACAACAGGAACAACAGCGGCGGCAGGTGTCGCCGCCAGCCCTGGCTCGCGGTCATCGCTTCCCGGACCATCGCCAGTCCGGCGTAGCGGACGGCGACGCGCTTGCGCCGCCGCAGCAGCCACAGGTAGAGCCCGACCAGCAGCGGGATGGCGAGCAGCAGCCACAGCATGTTCGGCCACAGGAAGCTCATCGCGCACCCCCGAGGTGCGCGGGCAGCCCGCCGCCGGCGGCGAGCCGGCTGCGGCGCTTGCGCAGGTCGGCGAAGCGCAGGATCGCGTCGACCAGGTCGTCGCCGGTGGACA
>DAORSF010000247.1:0-4167 GCA_035443405.1 Burkholderiaceae bacterium
AGCTCATCTCGATCGTCTGCTGGCCCTGTCCTTCGCAGGCCTCGCAGCGTCCGCCACCGGTGTTGAAACTGAAGCGGCCGGCGCTCCAGCCGCGGATTCGCGCTTCGCTGGTGTCCGCGAAGAGGCGCCGGATCGCGTCCCAATACCCGACGTAGGTGGCCGGGCACGAGCGCGGCGTCTTGCCGATCGGCGTCTGGTCGACCTCGAGCACGCGCGTGATGCCCTGCCAGCCGTCCATCCTGTCGACCCCGACCAAGGCAGGCGCGGCCTTGCGCCGATTGCGCGCGGACACCTGCGCCGCGGCGTTGGCCAGCAGCACGTCGCGGGCGAGCGTCGACTTGCCTGAGCCCGAAACGCCGGTGACCACCGTCATCCGGCGCAGCGGGATGCGGGCGTTGACGTGCCGCAGGTTGTGCAGGTGAGCGCCGCGCAGCACCAGCCAGTCCGACGTGTCGGCCGACGGCGCGGTGCGCGGCGCTTCCAGTGGGTGCGCGAGCGGCTGCGCCAGGAAGCGACCAGTCACGCTGTCGGGGTGCGCGGCCAGCGCCTCGTGGCGGCCGGTCGCGATGATGCGGCCGCCGAGCTTGCCGGCGCCAGGGCCGATGTCGATCACGTGGTCGGCGCGGCGGATGGTGTCCTCGTCGTGTTCGACGACCAGCAGCGTGTTGCCCTTGTCGCGCAGGGTCTCGAGCGTGTCGAGCAGGATCCGGTTGTCGTGGGGGTGCAGGCCGATCGTCGGCTCGTCGAGCACGTAGCAGACGCCCTGCAGGTTCGAGCCGAGTTGCGCGGCCAGGCGGATGCGTTGCGCTTCGCCGCCGGACAAGGTCGGCGCGGCGCGATCGAGCGCCAGGTAACCAAGCCCGACATCGGAGAGGAATTCGAGCCGCGAGCGGATCTCGGCAAGCACGTCGCGCGCGATCGCCTGCTCGCGGCCGGCGAAGCCGACCTGCTTCAGCCAGCGTGCGCAGTCCCCGACCGGCATCGCGGTCAGTTCGGCGATCGACAGGTCGAGCAGCTTGACCGCAAGCGCCGTGCGGTTCAGGCGCCTGCCGCTGCAGGCCGGGCAGGGCTCGCTGGCGGTCGACGCGGCCGCGCCGGATTCCGCGGCGTCGCTGCCTGCCTGCGCGGCGAGCTGGTCGGCGAGCTTCTCGGCCATCGCGCCGATCGCCTCGACAGTGGCGTCCTCGTCCGAGCGTCCTTTCGGCTCGAGCTTCGGCACGTAGGGCAGCCTGACGCCGGTACCGATGCAGTCGGGGCACCAGCCGATCTTCGAATTGAACGAGAACATCCGCGGGTCCGGCTCGGGGAAGCTCGTGCCGCACGACGAGCAGGCGCGCCTGGTCGAGAACAGCCTGGTCTCGATGGCCGACGATGCCTCGCCGTAGCGGTGCGCATCGCCGATGTCGGCGGCTGCCCGAAGGCCGTCGAGCGGCGCGGCGACCATGACGACGCCCTTGCCGAGGTCGAGCGCTTCGCGCAGCGCGTCGCGCAGGCGCGTTTCGTGTGCGGCGTCGACCTCCAGGTCGGCCACCGGCAGCTCGATGTCGTGCTCGACGTAGCGGTCGAGCCGCGGGAAGCGTTCCGTCGGCAGGAACCGGCCGTCGACGCGCAGGTGGCCGAACCCTTTCGCCTTCGCCCATTTCGCGAGGTCGGTGTAGACACCCTTGCGTGCGACCACCAGCGGCGCGAGCAGGCCGACGTGCCGGCCGCGGTATTCGCGCAGGATGCGTGCGGCGATCGCGTCGAAGCTCTGCGGTTCGATCCTGACGCCGCAGTCGGGGCAGTGCTGCTGGCCGAGCTTCACGTAGAGCAGCCGAAGGAAGTGGTAGATCTCGGTGAGCGTCGCAACCGTGCTCTTGCGGCCGCCGCGACTGGTGCGCTGCTCGATCGCCACGGTCGGCGGGATGCCGTACACGCCGTCGACGTCGGGGCGCGACGACGGCTGCACGAACTGGCGCGCGTAGGCATTCAACGATTCGAGGTAGCGGCGCTGGCCCTCGCCGAACACCACGTCGAAGGCGAGCGTCGACTTGCCCGAGCCGGACACGCCGGTGATCACCGTGAGCTTGTCGCGCGGGATCTCGACGTCGACGTTCTTCAGGTTGTGTTCGCGTGCGTGATGCACGAAGATCGCTTCGCGCGCGCGCTCGCGGAGAACGCTCTGGAGCGACTTCTGCGGGGGCTCTTCGGCCCGAAGCCCCGAGGTTCGTGCTCCGTGGCTCGCTTCGGGCCGAAGAGCCTTCTCGTAGTCGGCCAGAGCCTTCCCCGTGTGCGTGCGTGCTTCGCCGGCCAGCTGGGCGGGGGTGCCGGTGGCGACGACGCGGCCGCCGGCGTCTCCGCCTTCCGGGCCGAGATCGATCAGCCAGTCGCTGGCGCGGATGACGTCGAGGTTGTGTTCGATGACCAGCAGCGAGTGGCCGGCTGCGAGCAGCTTTCGGAACGCGCGCAGCAGCCGGGCGACGTCGTCGAAGTGCAGGCCGGTCGTCGGCTCGTCGAACATGAACAGCGTGCCGCGGCGCCCGGCCTTCGCGAAGGCGTGTCCGGGCGCGGCGGCCTGCGTGAGGCCCCGGCTCGCGGCTTCGGCGAGGAAACCGGCGAGCTTGAGCCGCTGCGACTCGCCGCCGGACAAGGTCGGCACCGGCTGGCCGAGGCGCAGGTAATCCAGGCCCACGTCGGCCAGCGGCTGCAGCCGGCTGCCGATGTCGTGCTCGCCGGCGAACAGCTCGATCGCCTCGTGGACCGTCAGCTCCAGGACCTCGGCGACCGAGCGGGGGCGGCCGTCGCGGCCGGCGATCGTCACTTCGAGCACCTCGGAGCGGAAGCGCGTGCCGTCGCAATCCGGGCAGCGCAGGTAGACGTCGGACAGGAACTGCATCTCGACGTGCTCGAAACCGTTGCCGCCGCAGGTCGGGCAGCGGCCGTCGCCCGCGTTGAAGCTGAAGGTCCCCGCGGTGTAGCCGCGCTCCCTGGACAGTTCGGCCGCGGCAAACCGCTTGCGGATCGGGTCGAAGGCGCCGACGTAGCTGACCGGATTGCTGCGCGCGGTCTTGCCGATCGACGACTGGTCGACGAAGACCACGTCGCCGATCCAGTCGTCGCCGAGCAGACGGTCGTGCGCGCCAGGCGACTCGGTGGGCTTGCCGCGCGCCTTCAGCAACGCCGGCAGCAGCACGTTCTGCATGAGCGTCGACTTGCCGCTGCCCGAGACGCCGGTCAGGCACACCAGGCGTTCGAGCGGGATCTCGACCGACACGCACTTCAGGTTGTGTTCGCGCGCGCCCTCGACGATCAGCTTCCGCGTCGACGCGCCGACCGGCTGCGGCCGCCCGGTGTCGACCTTCTTGCGCCCCGACAGGTAGTGGCCGGTCAGCGTGTCGGCCGCGCGCAGCGCCCGCGGGTCGCCGTCGAACACCACGCGCCCGCCGCGTTCGCCCGGTCCCGGGCCGATGTCGATCATCCGATCTGCGGCGAACATCACCTGCGGATCGTGCTCGACCACCACCAGCGAGTTGCCGGCGTCGCGCAGCCGCTGCATGACCTCGATGACACGGCCCATGTCGCGCGGATGCAGGCCGATCGACGGCTCGTCGAGCACGAACAGCGTGTTGACCAGCGAGGTGCCGAGCGCGGTGGTCAGGTTGATCCGCTGCACTTCGCCGCCGGACAGTGTCCGCGACTGCCGGTCGAGCGTCAGGTAGCCGAGCCCGACCTGCTGCAGGTAGCGCAGCCGCGCGCGGAGCTCGGTCAGCAGCAGGTCGGCGGCCTCGTCGAGCGGCGCCGGCAGCACCAGCGAGTCGAAGAAGCCCGCCACCCGGTCGATCGGCAGCAGCATCAGGTCGTGGATCGTCAGCCCGGCGACCCGCTGCAGCTGCGCGTCGCTCCACGCGACCTCCGCCGGCATGAAGCGGGCGTACGACACGACGCCGGCGCCGTCGACCGCCCGCGCGGCCTCGCGAGACCCCGGCGTGCGGGACAGTGCAGCGTCCGCCTCCGCGAGCGAACCGACCCGCCAGAGGAGCGCATCGGGCTTCAGCCGCGCGCCGCGGCAGGCGGTGCACGGCGTGTACGACCGGTACTTCGACAGCAGCACGCGGATGTGCATCTTGTAGGCTTTCGACTCGAGCCAGTCGAAGAA
Organism: Burkholderiaceae bacterium; assembly: GCA_035443405.1. GTDB lineage: Bacteria > Pseudomonadota > Gammaproteobacteria > Burkholderiales > Burkholderiaceae_E > Zeimonas. Next base: position 4,136 of record DAORSF010000247.1, read on the forward strand.
GCGCCGGATGCCGTACCACTGCGTCTGCCACT
>DAORSF010000248.1:0-4153 GCA_035443405.1 Burkholderiaceae bacterium
TGCAAACCCAAGGCTTAATTACTCTTGACAGTTGCGACCATACGAGGGCCTGTTCGCACGACGATCGTCCCCGCCCGAGGGCGCGCCCTGGCGGCAGCCGGCGTCGAATCGTCGCATCCCCGCCCCACGGCTGCCGCCGTTCGTCGGCATCCGTCTTACCGCTCGTCCTGCGCTGTCGGCGGGGGCGTCGCGCGTGCCGTGTCGAGAGGGGCATCATTGCGCGAAGGGCACGATCGAGAACCCGACAAGAACCCGCATCCAGACAGGCTACATGGCAGCAGCACTCCAGCCGCCCCGCGCGGCAGAACCGACATCGCTTGCCGGGCTCGGCCGCGCGCTGGTCCAGCACCAGCTGCTTCGACTCGACCAGGCGACGGCGATCCAGCGCAAGGCGGACGCCGGCGGCATCGCGTTCATCGACGAGCTGATCGGCAGCGGCCACATGCAGGCGCGCCAGCTCGCCAAGTTCGCGGCCGAAGTGTTCGGGCACCCGCTGCTCGACCTGTCGGCGATCGACGTCTCGTCGCTGCCCGGCGATGCGCTCGACCGCAAGCTCGCCACCGAGGTCCGCGTCGTGCCGCTGGGCAAGCGCGGCGGGCGACTGTCGCTTGCGCTGTCGGACCCGACCGACTTCCGCCTCCTCGACCGGATCCGCTTCTCGGCCCAGGCCAACGTCGACCCGATCATCGTCGAGCACGACAAGCTCACGCGGCTGGTCGAGAAGCTCGGCCAGAGCGCCTCCGAGAAGCTGAGCGACCTGGTCGACGATTCGTTCGACTTCGACGTCGCCACCGACGAACCCGCCGCCGACACGAGCGAGGTCGACGACGCGCCGGTGGTGCGCTTCCTGCAGAAGATCCTGCTCGACGCGATCCAGGCGGGCGCCTCCGACATCCACTTCGAGCCGTACGAGAAGTACTACCGGATCCGCTTCCGAGTCGACGGCGAGCTGCGCGAGATGTCCCAGCCGCCGCTGGCCATCAAGGAGAAGCTCGCGTCGCGAATCAAGGTCATCTCGCGGCTCGACATCTCCGAGAAGCGCGTGCCGCAGGACGGACGGATGAAGATCGTCCTGTCGAGCCAGCGCGCGATCGACTTCCGGGTCTCGACGCTGCCGACGCTGTTCGGCGAGAAGATCGTGATGCGGATCCTCGATCCGTCGTCGGCCAAGCTCGGCATCGACGCGCTCGGCTACGAGCCCGACCAGAAGCAGCTCCTGCTCGACGCGATCCACCGCCCGTACGGGATGATCCTGGTCACCGGCCCGACCGGCTCCGGCAAGACGGTGTCGCTGTACACGTGCCTGAACATCCTCAACGAGCCGGGCGTGAACATCTCGACGGCCGAAGACCCGGCCGAGATCAACCTGCCCGGCGTGAACCAGGTCAACGTCAACGACAAGGCCGGGCTGACCTTCTCGGCGGCGCTGAAATCGTTCCTTCGCCAGGATCCGGACGTGATCATGGTCGGCGAGATCCGCGACCTCGAGACCGCCGACATCGCGATCAAGGCCGCGCAGACCGGCCACATGGTGCTTTCGACGCTGCACACCAACGACGCACCGACGACGCTGACCCGGATGGCGAACATGGGCGTCGCCCCTTTCAACATCGCGTCGTCGGTGATCCTGATCACCGCGCAGCGTCTCGCGCGCCGGCTCTGCAACTGCAAGCAGCCGCTCGAAGTCGACGAGGTTGCGCTGCTGAAGGCCGGCTTCCTCGAGTCGGACCTGGACGGCTCGTGGGTGCCTTACCGCCCCAGCGGCTGCGAGCGCTGCGGCGGCTCGGGCTACAAGGGCCGGGTCGGCATCTACCAGGTGATGCCGGTCTCGGAAGAGACGCAGAAGATCATCCTGGCCGGCGGCAACGCGATGCAGATCGCCCGCCAGGCGCAGATCGAGGGCGTGCGCGACCTGCGCCGCTCGGGACTGATGAAGGTGATGCAGGGCATGACCAGCATCGAAGAGGTGCTGGGCGTCACCAACGAGTGACCGGCGTCCGGCCACGGCATTCACAGAGATCGGGAGGCACCTGAACATGGCAACCACCGCTACCACCCGGGCGATGCCCGCGCCCCGCGGCGCCTCGTCCCGAGTCGCCTCGCCGAAGGAGCACACGTTCACCTGGGAGGGGCGCGACCGCGCCGGCAAGGTGATTCGCGGCGAGATGCGCGCGAGCGGGCCGGCGATCGTCCAGACCTCGCTGCGCCGGCAGGGGATCTCGGTCACGAAGGTCGCCAAGCGCCGCTACAAGAAGGGCCGGCGAATCGGCGAAAAGGACATCACGCTGTTCACGCGCCAGCTGGCGACGATGATGAAGGCGGGCGTGCCGCTTCTGCAGGCGTTCGACATCGTCGCGCGGGGAACGAGCAACGCGTCGGTCTCGAAGCTGTTCACCGACATCCGCGGCGACGTCGAGACGGGCACGTCGCTGTCGCAGGCGTTCCGCAAGTACCCGCTCTACTTCGACTCGCTGTTCTGCAACCTCGTGGGCGCGGGCGAGCAGGCGGGGATCCTCGACGACCTGCTGGACCGGCTGGCGTCGTACAAGGAGAAGATGCAGGCGATCAAGGGCAAGATCAAGTCGGCGCTCTTCTACCCGGTCGCGGTGCTGGTCGTCGCGTTCATCGTCATTGCGGTCATCATGCTTTTCGTCGTGCCGGCCTTCAAGGAGGTGTTCAGCAACTTCGGCGCCGACCTGCCGGCTCCGACGCTGATGGTGATCGCGCTGTCGGACTTCTTCGTCGAATACTGGTACCTGATCTTCGGTGCCATCGGCGGGTCGCTGTACTTCCTGATGCAGGCCTGGCGACGCTCCCCGAAGGTGCAGATGGCGATGGACCGCCTGCTGCTGAAGCTCCCGATCTTCGGCCCGGTGGTCGAGAAGGCGACGATCGCCCGCTGGCTGCGCACGCTGTCGACGATGTTCGCCGCCGGCGTGCCGCTGGTCGAGGCGCTCGACTCGGTCGGAGGCGCCTCGGGCAACCATGTGTACCTGACCGCGACGAAGAGGATCCAGCAGGAGGTGTCGACGGGAACCAGCCTGACGGTGTCGATGCAGAACTCGCAGGTCTTCCCGAACATGGTGCTGCAGATGTCGGCGATCGGCGAGGAGTCGGGCTCGCTCGACTCGATGCTGTCCAAGGCGGCCGACATCTACGAGCGCGAGGTCGACGACGCCGTCGAGAGCCTGTCGAGCCTGATGGAACCGATGATCATGGTCGTCCTCGGCACGCTGATCGGCGGCCTGGTGGTCGCGATGTACCTGCCGATCTTCAAGCTGGGCCAAGTGGTGTAGCGAAGGCTGCTAAGCTCGCATGATGCTCGACAGCCTGCAGCAGTCCGCGCCGCTCGCCGTCACCGCCGCCGCCGTGCTGGGGCTGCTGGTGGGCAGCTTCCTGAACGTGGTGATCCACCGCGTGCCCAGGATGCTCGAGCGCGAGTGGGCGCAACAGGCGGCCGAGGTTCGCGGCGAGCACGCTCCGGCCGAGGAGCGCTACGACCTGATCGTGCCGCGCTCGCACTGCCCGTCGTGCGGGCACCGGATCGGCGCCCTGGAGAACATCCCGCTGCTCAGCTGGCTTCGTCAACGCGGCAAGTGCACCGCGTGCGGCGCGTCGATCCCGGCGCGCTACCCGATCGTCGAACTGGCCACGGGCGCGCTCAGCGCGATCGCGGTCTGGCGCTTCGGCGCGACCGCCGAGGGGCTGGGAGCGGTCGTGCTCACCTGCTTCCTGATCGCGCTGGCCTTCATCGACCTCGACACGCAACTGCTGCCGGACAACATGACGCTGCCCTTGCTGTGGCTGGGCCTGCTGTTCAACCTGTCCGGCGCGTTTGCGCCGCTTCCGGCAGCGGTGATCGGCGCGATGGCCGGCTACCTGAGCCTGTGGTCCATCTACTGGCTGTTCAAGCTGGCGACCGGCAAGGAAGGCATGGGCTACGGCGACTTCAAGCTCCTCGCGGCGCTGGGTGCGTGGTTCGGGTGGACCGCCCTGCCTGCGGTGATCCTGCTGGCCTCGGTCGTCGGCGCCGCGGTCGGCATCGTGCTCATCGTGGCCGCGCGGCACGGCCGCGAGGTGCCGATCCCGTTCGGCCCCTACCTCGCCGGGGCCGGCCTGCTGGCGCTGTACTTCCGCGGGCCGCTCGCGAACC
>DAORSF010000249.1:0-4148 GCA_035443405.1 Burkholderiaceae bacterium
CGTCGCTGGTGCTGGTCGACCTCGAGATGCCGCGCATGAACGGCGTCGAGCTGGTGCGGGCGCTGCGCGAGCGGCCGGCGACGCGCGCGGTGCCGGTGATCATGATCACGTCGCGGTCTTCCGCAAAGCATCGGCAGCTGGCGCTCGACGCCGGCGTCGATGTCTTCCTGACCAAACCCTACACCGAGGATGCGCTGGCCGCGCACATCGCGGAACTGTCCGGGCGCCGCTGAAGGCCGGCGCGAGCGCCGGATCCCGCCCGGCGCCGCTCGCGGCGCCGCGTTGCGCCCCTTGGTCCCGCCAGGGCCTCATGAGTGCCCTTGTCCCGCTCGCGTCCCATGGGATAGCATGGCCGAGAACGTCCCCGGCCGCGGGGACGGCAACGGGGTCCAGGAGAGGCGACATGCAGGTCAGCGAAGTGCTTCGGGTCAAGGGCAGCACGCTGTTCACGGTCAACCCGGAAATGATGCTGTCCGACTGCGTGATCACGATGGCGGACCACGACATCGGCTCGCTGGTCGTGATGGATCGCGGGCGCCTCGCCGGCATGCTGACCTTCAGGGAAGTGCTGCGGATGCTCGCGCGTCGCCAGCTCGAACATCGGTCGGGGCCGACCGGCCCGGTCGCCGAGACCGTCGTGCGCGACGTCATGATCAGCGACCCGTTCGTCGTGTCGCCGGACATGGACGTCAACGAATTGCGGCGCACGATGCTCGAGACGCGGCAGCGCTACCTGCCGGTGATGGACGGCTCGACTCTTCTCGGCGTGATTTCCTTCCACGACGTCGCGAAAGCGGTGCTCGAGGAACAGAGCTTCGAGAACCGGATGCTGAAGGCGTACATCCGCGACTGGCCCGCCGAGGGCTGATTCGAACGCGAAGGCGGATTCGATAGAATCCGTCCATGCGCATCCTCATCAGCAACGACGACGGCTATTTCTCTCCGGGCATCGAGGCGCTCGCCGAGGTGGCCGGGGCCTTCGGCGACGTCACGGTCATCGCGCCGGAGCGCGATCGCAGCGGCGCCTCCAATTCGCTGACGCTCGACCGGCCGCTGTCGGTCCGCGTGGCGGCCAACGGGTTCCTGTACCTGAACGGCACGCCGACCGATTGCGTGCACATCGCCGTCACCGGGCTGCTCGATCACAAGCCCGACCTGGTCCTGTCCGGCATCAACGACGGCGCGAACATGGGCGACGACACCATCTATTCGGGGACGGTCGCCGCGGCGATGGAGGGCTACCTGCTCGGCGTGCCGTCGATCGCGTTCTCGCTGGCCAGGCGCGGGCACGAACACCTCGCGACCGCGGCGGGCGTGGCGCGCCAACTGCTGCAGCGCTTCGTGCGCCAGCCGCTGACGGGCCCGATGCTGCTCAACGTGAACGTGCCGTCGTGCGCGCCCGAGGCCTTGCGCGGCGTGCAGGTGACGCGCCTCGGCCGGCGGCACGTGGCCGAGCCCGTGGTCCGCGCCACGAGCCCCCGCGGCGACACGATCTACTGGATCGGCCCGGCCGGCGCCGCCAAGGAGGCGGGACCGGGAACCGATTTCCACGCGGTCGACAACGGATGGGCATCGATCACGCCGCTCGACATCGATCTGACCGCCGGCAACTCGCTCACCGCGATCGGCGGCTGGCTCGAGTCGCCATGATTCGATCGGGACGGATGCGCCGCGTCGTCGTCCGCGGGCGGGCCCGCGAATGAGCCGGCGACCGCCGTGGCTCGCCGCGCCGACGGCGGCGGGCGTTCGCGTGCGGCGGGCCGCGGCGCCGCAGAACCCGGGAGGTCTCGGACTCGCGTCCGATCGGGCGCGTGCGAGCATGGTCGAGTCGCTGCGCCGGCTCGGCGTTCGACATGCGCCGGTGCTGGAAGCGATGGCGCAGGTGCCGCGACACGCGTTCATCGACGCGGCGCTTGCGAGTCGCGCCTATGAAGACGTCGCGTTGCCGATCGGCCATGGCCAGACGATCTCGAAGCCCAGTACCGTGGCGCGAATGATCGAGCTGGTCGCGCAGCACGTGCCCGAGGCGCGACAGGCCGGTTCGCAGGTGCTCGAGGTCGGCACGGGGTGCGGGTACCAGGCAGCGGTGCTGGCGCGCGTGTTCGGACAGGTGGTCTCGGTCGAGCGGGTTCGCGGGCTGCACGAGCAGGCTCGCAACAACCTGCGTGCGATGCGGCTCGCAAACCTGCGCCTGGTCTTCGGCGACGGCAACCTCGGCGTCCCGCAGGCCGCGCCATTCGACGCGATCGTGATGGCCGCGGCCGGCGAGTCGATACCCGACGCGTTGCTCGAGCAGATGCGGATCGGCGGGCGACTGATCGCACCGGTCGGCACGACACGGCAGGCCTTGCACCTGGTCGAGCGCATCGATCGCGGAGAATGGCGGCTCACCGTGCTCGATGCGGTACGATTCGTCCCATTGCGCACCGGCACATCGTAGTGCCATCGCTTGGTCCACCGATTGCGCCTGCGTGGCGCGAGACAGTCATGGTGAAACACACAGAAGGCGTCAGCCTCATCGACGCTTCGGCGCGCATTCGTGGTCGACGCGTCCTGGTCGTGCTGGCGACGGCGGCGGCGCTGGCGGCCTGCGCAAGCCCGCATCCTGCGCCGATCGTCCATCGCACGCCGACCGTGCGTCCCGCGCAACCGCCTCCCGCGCCCGTCGCGCCAGCGCCGGCTGCGGCCGCGCCGGTGACGCCGGACGCCGGCCCGGCCGCCGGCGGCCCGATGGTGATCGAGACGACGCCGGTGCCGTCGAGCCGTGTCGAGTCCCGTCCGCTACCCGGCCCTGGCGGCACGATCGCTGCGCCGCCGCCGACGACGTCCACGAACCTGCTGAAGACCGAGCCGCGCGCCACGAAGCAGCCGTATTCCGACGCGTTGCTGGCGCAGCTGAAGGCGTCGGCGCCGCCGGCGGCAACCCCCGGGACCGTCGCTTCGGCGCCGCCGACCGCACCATCGCCGCCGGCAGCGCCGCCGCCTGCGGCTGCGCTGCCCAAGCCGTCGACGGCGCCGGCGCCCGCAGCCGCCGACGCGAATGGCTTCGTGTGGCCGGCGACCGGCCAGGTGGTGCAGGGCTTCTCCGAGCCGCGCAGCATGGGCATCGCGATCGCCGGCAAACCGGGCGATCCGATCGTCGCGGCCGCCGACGGCCGCGTGATCTTCAGCGGGCCCGGGCCACGCGGATACGGCAACCTGGTGATCGTCAAGCATGCGAACGAGACGCTGTCGGTGTACGGGCACAACCGCACGCTGCTGGTGAAGGAAGGCCAGAACGTCAAGCGCGGCCAGCGCATCGCCGAGCTCGGAAGTTCCGGCGCCGACAGTCCGCAACTGCGCTTCGAGATCCGCAAGGACGGCAAGCCGGTAGACCCGCGCAAGTTCCTGCCGGAACGCTGAAGCGGCCGCGCCGCCGATCGACACCGCGCCGATGGTCCCCGTCCTGTGCTTCGACATCGAGACCGTGCCCGACGTGGCCGGGTTGCGCGGCATCCTCGGCGTCGACGCTTTGGTCGATGACGCCGGCGTCGCCGAGCGCGCGTTCGCGCGGCGGCGCGAGCAGACCGGCAGCGACTTCCTGCCGCTGCACCTGCACCGCGTGGTCGCGATCGGCGCGCTGCTTCGCGACGACAACGGGCTCAAGGTGCGCTGCATCGGCCAGCCCGGCGACCCCGAGGAGACGCTGGTCAAGGGGTTCTACCAGCTGGTCGATCGACACACGCCGCAGCTGGTGTCGTGGAACGGCGGCGGCTTCGACCTGCAGGTGCTGCACTACCGCGGGCTGGTGCACGGCGTGCAGGCGGCGCGCTATTGGGAGCAGGGCAGCGACGACCGCGAGTTCAAGTGGAACAACTACCTGGGCCGCTATCACTCGCGCCATCTCGACCTGATGGACGTGCTGGCGCTGTACACGCCGCGCGCCAACGCGCCGCTCGACGAGCTGGCCAGGCTGTGCGGCTTCCCCGGGAAGCTGGGCATGGACGGTTCGCAGGTATGGCCGGCCTACCTCGCTGGCCGGCTGCCCGAGATCCGTGGCTACTGCGAGACCGACGTCGCGAACACCTACCTGATGTTTTGCCGCTTCCAGTCGATGCGCGGGCTGTGGACGCCCGAGCACTACCGCCGCGAGCTCGCGCTGCTGCGCG
>DAORSF010000250.1:0-4140 GCA_035443405.1 Burkholderiaceae bacterium
GTGAACGCGTGTGCGACAGGTAGATCTTCGATCCGTCGGCGCTCCAGATCTGCACGACGAAGTCGAACTGCTCGCGATCCTCGGGCGGGCCCGGCGGTGGCAGCACCGCGCCCTGGTCACGCAGCGACAGCGCCATCTGGCGCAGGTGGTAATCGAAGAGCTCGTGGCTCTCGCGCAGCACGTAGCGGTAGCTGACCGTGCCGATCACGGCCTCGGCGACGATGAACATCGGCAGCAGCGACAGCAGCAGTCGGGTGCGGATCGACGGCGCGCTCATCCTTCGTCCTGCGCGTCCGCCTTCGGCACGAAGTACCCGACGCCGCGCACGTTCTGGATGAAGTCGTGGCCGAGCTTGCGGCGCAGGCCGTGGATGTAGACCTCGACCGCGTTGCTCTCGACCGATTCGCCCCAGCCGTACAGCCGGTCCTCGAGTTGCGCGCGCGACAGGACCGCACCGGGGCGCAGCATCAGCGCTTCGAGCACCGCGAACTCCCGCGGCGACAGCGTGATCGCCTCGCCGTCGCGGCTGACCTCGCGCGTCGAAGGGTCCACGCGCACGCCACGGTGCTCGAAGACCGACTCGCCGCGTCCGGCACTGCGCCGCAGCAGCGCACGCATGCGCGCGCCGAGTTCATCCAGGTCGAAGGGCTTGACCAGGTAGTCGTCTGCGCCGGCGTCGAGCCCGGAGACCCGGTCGTGGACGTCGTCGCGCGCGGTCACGATCAGCACCGGCGTCGCGTCGCGGCGAGCGCGAACGGCGCGCAGCAGCGCCACGCCGTCGCGCCCCGGCAGGCCCAGGTCGAGCAGCACCAGGTCGAAGCCGCCGGTCGCCAGTGCCGTGTCGGCCGTGTCGGCGTCGCGGACCCAGTCGACGGCGTAGCCGTCCTGGCGCAGCGCGGTTTGCACCGCCTGCCCGATCATCCGGTCGTCTTCGACGAGAAGCACTCTCATTGCGCGCAGCCACGAATCCCGGCTGCCAGCATACCGTGTCCGGTCCGGCGACCCCGGCCGGGTGGGTGTTCGCGTCTCAGTCGGCGATCATGGTCTCGGCGCACGGCGCGCCGTCGGGGTCGACCGTCTGCATGCGGACGGTGAAGCCCCAGAGCCGCTGCAGGTGCGCCAGCACGCGCTCGGCGTCGTCGTCGAGCGGGCGCCCGCGGTGACGGACGTGACGCAGCGTGAGGCTGCGGTCGCCATCGCGCTCGAAGCCCGTCACCTGGATGTCGGGCAGCCTCGCGTCGCGGTCGTAGTGCGCGGCGAGCAGCTTGCGCACCCGCCGATAGCCGGCGTCGTTGTGGATGCAGGCGACTTCGAGCATCGGGTCGCCCTCCTGGTCGGCGATCGCGAACAGCCGGAACTCGCGGATCAGTCGCGGCGACAGGAACTGCGCGACGAAGGACTCGTCCTTGAAGTTGCGCATCGCGAAATCGAGCGCGCCCCGCCAGTCGGTGCCGGCGATCTCCGGGAACCACTGCCGATCCTCGTCGGTCGGCTGCTCGCAGATCCGGCGGATGTCGGAGAACATCGCGAAGCCCAGCGCGTACGGGTTGCAGCCGGCGTAGCCGGGCTCGTCGAAGGCGCGCTGCGCGACGACGTTGGTGTGCGACTCGAGGAACTCGATCATGAATCCGTCGTCCGCCAGGCCGTGGTCGTACAGCCGGTTCAGCAGCGTGTAGTGCCAGAACGTCGCCCAGCCTTCGTTCATGACCTTCGTCAGGCCCTGCGGATAGAAGTACTGCGCGACCTTGCGCACGATGCGCACGAGTTCGCGTTCCCACTGCGCCAGCCGTGGCGAGTGCTTCTCGACGAAGTACAGCAGGTTCTCGTGCGGCTCGTCGCGACGCCTGCCTTCCGACGACTGTCCGGGTTTCGCGGCGCGCGGCGGCAGCGTGCGCCAGATCTCGTCGTGGCGCTGCTGGGACCACGCGTCGCGCTCGCGCCCGCGCGCCCGCTCGGCATCGGCCGACAAGGTGCGCGGATGGCGGTAGCGGTCGACGCCGTGATTCATCAGCGCGTGGCACGCGTCGAGCACTTCCTCGACCGCCGCGGCGCCGTGGCGCTCCTCGCAGTCCATCACGTAGCGCCGCGCGAACACCATGTAGTCGACGATCGCATCGGCCGCCGTCCACTGCCGGAACAGGTAGTTGCCCTTGAAGAACGAGTTGTGCCCGTAGCAGGCGTGCGCGATCACCAGCGCCTGCAGCGGCATCGGGTTCTCCTCCATCAGGTACGCGATGCAAGGGTCCGAGTTGATGACGATTTCGTAGGCGAGCCCGCGCGCGCCCTTGCGGTACGCGTGCTCGTGCGCGATGAACGACTTGCCGAAGCTCCAGTGCGGGTAGCCCACCGGCAGGCCGGTCGACGCGTACGCGTCGAGCATCTGCCGGCTGTCGATCACTTCGATCTGGTTCGCGTAGCAGTCGAGGCCGAACTCTTCGCGCGCGATCCGGCCGATGGCCTCGTCGTAGCGCGCGAGGAGCTCGAAACTCCACTCGGCGCCGGTCGAGATCGGGGTCGGCATGGCGTGGCGGTCCCGTTCAGGCGCGCGCCGCCGCGCCGTTGGCCGGCGTCCGCTGGAACAGGCCGCGGAACACCGGCCAGATGTCGCGAGCCTCGTGGACTTCGCGCATTGCGAACTGCCGAGCCTCGATGCGCCGATAGGCCGCCGAGAGCGTGGTGAGCGCAGATTCCTCGTCCGACACCTCGATGTAGGCGAAATGGCGCACGCGCGGCAGCAGCGCCGACTCGAGGAAGCCGCGGCTCTTTTCGGGATCGGCGCCGAACGCGTCGCCGTCGGACGCCTGGGCCCCGTAGACGTTCCAGCCGGCTTGCGCGTACCGCTGTTCGACGATCCGGTGCATCAGCGCGAGCGCCGACAGGACGACGGTGCCGCCGGTCCCGGGATCGTGGAAGAACCGCTCCTCGTCGACTTCCTCGGCGTCGTCGGTGTGCCGGATGAAGACCACTTCGACGTGCTCGTAGCGGCGCGTCAGGAACAGGTGCAGCAGCGTGAAGAATCGCTTGGCGAGGTCCTTCTTCGGCTGGTCCATCGAAGCCGAGACGTCCATCAGGCAGAACATGACGGCGCGGGCGACCGGAAGCGGGACCATTGTCCGGTGCCGGTAGCGCAGGTCGATCTCGTCGAGGAAGGGCACGCGGGCGATCCGCCGCTCGAGCGCCGCGATCCGGTCGGCCGCCGCGAGACCGGACGGGGACGACGCGCGTTCGCCCGAATCCGCCGCCTCGGCAGCCTCGGCCGCCCCGGCCACGTCGGCCACGTCGGCCACGTCGGCCACGTCGGCCACGTCGGCCACGTCGGCCGGCGGCGCGTCGTGCCCGGCCACGCGCGCCCGCAGCAGTTCCCGGCGCGCGCCGGCAGTCAGGGCGAGACGGCGCCCCAGCGCGTTGCGCAGCGAGCGTGCGACCGCCAGGTTCGCGGGCGTTCCGTGCGTCGAATAACCGGCGCGCTGCGGGCGCTGCTCGCGGATTTCGCCCAGGGCGGTCCGGGCCAGTCTCGGCAACTCCAGGTCGTCGAAGAAGATCTGCATGAACTCCTCGCGCGACAGCGTGAACGAGAACTCGTCCGTGCCGTCGCCGTTGCCGCCGGAACTTCCCGGGCCGTCGCCGTCGCCGCCCTTCGGGCGGGGCAGCCGGTCCCCGGGCTGGAATTCCCGGTTGCCGGGGTGGACGTACTCGCGGTCGCCGCCGGCGCCGTGCCGGAACACCGGTTCGGTGATGTCCCGGGTCGGGATGCCGACCTTGCCACCGCGCTCCATGTCGCGGATCGAGCGGTCGGCGACCATGTCGTCGACTGCGCGCCGGATCTGCGCACGATAGCGGCGCATGAAGCGCTCGCGATTGACCGCGCTGCCGCTGCGGTCGTTCGGCCTGCGATCGATGATCACCGACACGGCCGGTCGCCTACTGCGACTTGCGAACGCGCAGGTACCACTCGCAGAGCAGGCGCACCTGCTTCTCGGTGTAGCCCTTGGCAACCATCCGCTCGACGAAGCTGTCGTGCTTGCGCCTGTCCTCGGTCGAGGCCTTGGCGTTGAACGACACCACCGGCAGCAGCTCCTCGGTGTTCGAGAACATCTTCTTCTCGATCACCTCGCGCAGCTTCTCGTAGCTGGTCCACGA
>DAORSF010000251.1:0-4130 GCA_035443405.1 Burkholderiaceae bacterium
GCCCAGCGGCGGCTCTGCCGCCGCCGCGTCATCGTGCGGCTCTGCCGCCGCCGCGCCTGTGCCCGGCAGCCGCGCCAGCGCGCTTTCGTGCGCGCCGGGCTCGGCCGCCAGCATGCCGCGCGGCCACGAAGCGCCGTCCGGCCACGGGCGGTCCGGTCCGTGCGCGGCGGGGCCGGCGAGCGCCGCGCCGATCTCGCCCGGCGCGTACAGGGCCAGGCTGCGCTCGAGCGCCAGCGCGCTCGCGGGGGCGGGCGCGGGACTGGTCCATCGGCCGCTGCCCCTGTCGGTTCGCGCGCCGGTGCTTCCTGCGCCGCCCGCGCTCGCCGTCGTGCGCAGCGCCTCGGCGACCGAGTGAAAGACGAACGAACGCAGCGCCGCCGGGTCGCGGAAACGCACCTCGATCTTGGCCGGGTGCACGTTGACGTCGACCAGTCCGGGGTCGATCGAGACGAACAGCACCCACGCGGCATGGCGATCGCCGTGCATCATGTCCGAGTAGGCCTGCCGGAGCGCGTAACCGAGCAGGCGGTCGCGCACGAAGCGACCATTGACGTACAGGAACTGCCGGTCGGCGCGAGCGCGGTTGACGGTCGGCAACCCGAGCACCCCCCAAAGGCGAAGCGGGCCGGCCTGCGTCTCGACGACTCGGTGCGCGCCGGCGTAGTCGTCACCGAGCGCCGCCAGCGCGCGGCTGCGCCAGTCGGCCGCGGGCATGCGCCCGGCGCGCCGCTCGTCGATCGTCAACTCGAACTCGATCGACTCGTGCGCAAGCGCGACCCTGCGGAAAGCCTCGGCGCAGTGCGCGGCCTCGGTGGCGGCGGTCTTCAGGAACTTGCGTCGAGCCGGCGTCTGCGAATACAGGTCGAGCACCTCGACCGTGGTGCCGACCGGGCCGGCAGCCGGTGCGATCTCGGCCGTGGCGCTGTCGATGCGCGACGCCGACGCCGCGCCGGCCGTGCGGCTGGTGATGCGGACCTGCGCGACCGACGCGATCGAGGCCAGCGCCTCGCCGCGAAAGCCGAGCGTGGCCACGCGCTCGAGTTCGTCGAGCGTGGCGATCTTGCTGGTGGCATGCCGGGTCAGCGCGAGGGCGAGCTCGTTCGGCGCGATCCCTCCGCCGTCGTCGCTCACGACGATTCGGCGGACGCCGCCCTCTTCGATGCGCAGCGAGATCCGCCGTGCGCCCGCGTCGATGGCGTTTTCGAGCAGTTCGCGCACCACCGAGGCCGGCCGCTCGACCACTTCGCCGGCAGCGATCTGGCTGACCAGGCGATCGGGGAGCAGCGCGATCGGGCGCGCCGGCGCGACGGAGGCGGGCATCCGCGGATTATAGGGACGCGCGTGTAACATCCGCGCCCATGGACTTCGCACAGTTGCTCGACATCTTCCTGCATCTCGACAAGCACCTCGCTGCCGTGGTCGAGCAATCCGGGCCGTGGGTCTACGGGATCCTGTTCGCGATCATCTTCGTCGAGACCGGGCTGGTGGTCATGCCGTTCCTGCCCGGCGACTCGCTGCTGTTCGTCGCCGGCGCGATCGCCGCGGTCGGCGGCATGCAGCTGCCGCTGCTGATCGTGCTGCTGATCGTCGCTGCGGTGCTCGGCGACGCGGTCAATTACTCGATCGGCAGCTATTTCGGCCCCAAGGTGTTCGGCTGGGAGCAGTCGCGCTTCTTCAACAAGGCGGCGTTCGATCGCACGCACGCGTTCTACGAGCGCCATGGCGGCATCACGATCATCGTCGCGCGCTTCCTGCCCTTCGTGCGCACCTTCGCTCCCTTCGTGGCGGGCGTCGCACAGATGAGCTACCCGAAGTTCGCGCTGTACAACGTCACTGGCGCGGTGCTGTGGGTGACGAGCCTCACCGGCATCGGGTACCTGTTCGGCAATACCGGCTGGGTGAAGGCGAACTTCCAGTGGGTCACGCTGGCGATGATCGTCATTCCCGGACTGCCGGCGGTCTTCGAGGTGTTGCGGCACTGGCTTCGAAGCCGGCGCGCGATTTCCGGACCGTCAGGGGGTTCCGGACCGTCAGGGGGTTCCGGCGACGCGAACCGTGGCCTAGAATGATGTCCCGATCGACAGGTTCTCGGGACGCCGTTTCCCCGGATGCCAGCCATGAAGATCCTGATCGTCTGCGACGACCAGGCCGTGTCTTCCCGGATCCTCGCGCCGCTGCGCGAGGCGGGTTACGCGGTCGACATCGTCGACCGGCCCGGCGAGGCCGATGCCGTGCTCCGCGGCGGTCACTTCGATGACATCGTCCTCGACCTGCAGCGCGATCCCGAGGCAGGCCTGGAGTGGCTGCGGGGGCTGCGCCAGCGGCGCATGCGCCTGCCGGTGCTGATCCTGACCGACCGTGACGCGGTCGACACGCGCATCGCCGCGATCGACGCCGGCGCGGACGATCATCTCGAAACGCCGTTCGAGCCGCGCGAGCTGGTAGCGCGCTGCCGAGGGTTGGTCCGCCGCAATGGCAGCGCGTCGCGCTCGGACGTCGTGACCTGCGGCGAGCTCGTGGTCGACAGTCGCAAGCGCGAAGTCCGGCACGGTTCGGTGCCTGTCGACCTGACGCCGCGCGAGTGGTCGATCCTCGAGTACCTGGTGCTCAACGCGGGCACCGCGGTCACGAAGGAGCGTCTGCTGCGCGCGATCACGGGCTTCGACGAACGGCTCGCGCCGAACGCGATCGAGGTCTACGTGTCGCGGCTGCGCAGCAAGCTGTCGGGGACGGGTGCGCGCATCAGCACGTTGCGCGGGGTCGGGTACCGGCTGGAACAGCCCGACGAAGGCGCCGAGCCGGCGCGCTGGTAGCACTGCAGCGGCGCGACGCGCCGGCGCTGTCGCGGGCGCCGGCGATCACGTCGTGCGCGCCTTCGGCGCCGGCGGATGGCGCAGCAGGTAGCGCCGCAGCCCCCTGAAGATTGCGTCGGCGATGCGGGCCTGGTAGCGCGTGTCGCCGAGCCGCTTCTCCTCGTTCGGGTTGCTGATGAAGGCAGTCTCGACCAGGATCGACGGAATGTCCGGCGCCTTCAGCACCGCGAAGCCGGCCTGCTCGATGCGCGGCTTGTGCAGCTGGCCGACGCCGCCGAGTTCGCCGAGCACGAAGTGCCCGAGGCGGCTCGAGTCCTGGATCTGCGCGGTCGTGCTCAGGTCGAGCAGCACCCGGCGCACTTCGCGGTTGCGGCTGCCGAGGTTCACGCCGCCGATGCGGTCCGACGCGTTCTCCCTCGTCGCGAGCCAGCGTGCCGCGGAGCTGGTCGCGCCGCGCTCGGACAGCACGTAGACCGACGCGCCGCTCGCCTGCGGGCGGACGAACGCATCGGCGTGGATCGACACGAAGAGGTCGGCCTGTACGCGGCGCGCCTTCGACACGCGCATCGCGAGCGGCACGAAGTAGTCGCCGTCGCGAGTCATGTACGCGCGCATGTTGGACTCGGTGTTGATCCGCTCGCGCAGCATCTGCGCGATGCGCAGCACGACGTCCTTCTCCTGCGTGCCGCGACGCCCGATCGCGCCGGGGTCCTCGCCCCCGTGGCCGGGGTCGATCGCGATCGTCACCATGCGCGCGATCGCCGCAGGCGATGGTCGCTTGCCGCGCGCCGTGCGGTGGCGTTCCGGCGCCGACGAAGCTTCGTGCTCGTCGGTGCCCGGCTGCGCGAGTCGCTCCTGCGAGTCGAGCCGGTCGCGCAGCAGTGCCGCGATCGGGTCCTCGGGCGGAGGCAGCGGCGGCCGCACCGAGCGGCTGCGCACGTCGTCGAGCAGCGTCTTCAGCGGATCGACCGGAACCGCCGGATGCAGGTCGAGCACCAGCCGGTGCCGGTAGTTGCCGACCGGCTCCAGCGTGAACAGCTGCGGCAGCACCTCGGATTTCAGGTCGAACACCAGCCGCGCAACGCGCGCGCGGTGTTGCCCGACGCGCACCTGCAGGATGTGCGGGTCCTCGGGCCGGATCTTCGCGACGAGTTCGCGCAGCGCGAGGTCGATCTCGAGCCCCTCGAGGTCGACGACCAGCCGGGGTGGATCGGACAGTTGCAGCTGCGTCGACTTCAGCGGCTCGTCGAGTTCGAGGGTGACGCGCGTGTAGTCGCGCGCCGGCCAGACGCGCACTGCGAGGATCGAGGCCGCCCG
>DAORSF010000252.1:0-4124 GCA_035443405.1 Burkholderiaceae bacterium
CGCTTCCAGATCGAGCACCAGATCGAGACCGCGTATTCGCGGATCGTGCCGCTGCCGTCGGGCGGCGCGGTGGTCATCGACCACACCGAGGCACTGGTGGCAATCGACGTGAATTCGGCGCGCTCCACCAAGGGCTCCGACATCGAAGAGACCGCGCTGCGCACCAACCTCGAGGCCGCGGACGAGGCGGCACGCCAGATGCGCCTTCGCGACCTGGGCGGGCTGATCGTCATCGACTTCATCGACATGGAGAACGCGAAGAACCAGCGAGAGGTCGAGCAGCGACTCAAGGACGCGCTGCACTACGACCGCGCGCGGGTCCAGACCGGCAAGATCTCGCGTTTCGGCCTGATGGAGCTGTCGCGCCAGCGGCTGCGCCCGGCGCTCGCCGAGGGCTCGCACATCACCTGCCCGCGCTGCAACGGCACCGGCGTGATCCGCGACATCGAGTCGTCGGCGCTGCATATCCTGCGCGTCATCCAGGAAGAAGCCATGAAGGAGAGCACCGCCGCGGTCTACGCGCAGGTGCCGGTCGACGTCGCCACCTACCTGCTGAACGAGAAGCGCAGCGAACTGAACAAGCTGGAGGCGAGGCTGAAGGTCGAGATCGTGCTGATCCCGAACAAGCACCTCGAGACGCCGCACTACAAGGCCGAGCGGCTGCGCCACGACGACGAGCGCCTGTCGAGCTACCGCGCCAGCCACACTCTGGCCGACACCCCTGCCGAGGACAATTCTTACCTGGAGAGCAAGCTCGAGCCGGCCAAGGCGCGCCAGGAGGCTGTCGTAAAGGGCATCACGCCGGACCAGCCGCCGCCGGTGCCGGTCGCCGCGCCCACCGCTGCCCTCGAGCAGCGCGACGCCCCCCGCGCGGCAGTGGTCGGCGCGACGCCGGGCGTCGAAGAGGGCCTGGTCGGACGCATCCTGAACTGGTTCCGGCGCAAGCCGGCCAACGAGGCGAGCGCGTCGCCGGCGGCGGCATCGGTCGCCGCCGAGCCGCAAGCCGATACCGGGCGGCGCCCGCGCGGGACGCGGGAAGGCCGCGACCGCAACGGCGGCCGCGAGCGCCGCGGTGGGTCCGAGGCGCGCGAAGGACGTGGCTCGCGCGAGGCACGCGGCGATCGGCCGGCGGGCAGCGAAGGCGAAACCCGGGGCCGCCGCGATCGCGGACAGGAACGTCGCGAGCCGCGCGAAGCCCGCGAGCCGCGCGAAGGCCGCGAACCGCGTGAAGCCCGCGAGGCCCGCGAGGCCCGCGAGCCGCGCGACGGCCGCGAAGCCCGCGAGCCACGTGAAGCCCGAGAGCCGCGCGAGGGCCGTGAACGCCGTCCGGAGCGCGATGCACAGGCCCGGCCTGACGACGCGATCCGCGCCGAGCGTGGCGAGCGACCCGAGCGTGGCGAGCGACCCGAACGTGGCGAGCGACCGGAACGTGGCGAGCGACCGGAACGCGGCGAGCGACCGGAACGCGGCGAGCGATCGGAACGCGGCGAACGCCGTGGCGGCCGCGACCGCCCGCGTGCCGAGGGAGGCGCCACTGCCGAACGTGAGGCTCCGATCGGCGCTCCCGCCGTCACCGCAGCACTGCCGGAAGCCGATGCGCCGCTCCAGGAACTCGAAGCCGGCCAGGTGCCCGGCCAGGAGCCCTCGGAAGTCGGGGCGGAAGTCGACGCGTCCGGCGGCGACGAAGCCCGCCGCGGGCGCGGCGGCCGCCGGCGTCGCGGTCGTCGTGGCGGTGGCGAGCGCGGCGATCGTGCGGGCGAGCGCGTGGGTGCGGACGGTGCGGAGGGTGCCGAGGGCCCCGAGAGGACCGAACTCGACGACGAGCAGGTCGCCGGAGAGCCGGCCGCAGCCGAGCCGGTGGCGGCGTCCCGCGAAGTACCCGCCGTCACCGCGGTCCAGAGCACCCTGCCATTCGCGACGGCCGCAGTGACCACGGCTGTGGCTGCCGTGGAACCCGAGGCGCCGGCTGCGATGGCGGTCCCCGCCGCGCCAGAGCGCGTCGCCCAGGAAATCGTGACTCGGCAGGCCACCGTCGAGCAGGAGGCGATCGCGCCGGGCTCCGTCGGACGCGAAGCGGCACCCGCACGGCCGGCGATCGCGCCGCCGGTCGCCACCACGCCGATCGCGCCGGTGGAAATTCCGAAGGCCGAACTCGAGCAACTCCTCGCGGGTGCGGGACTTCAGTGGGTCGAAACCGCCGCGCGGCCCGCGGCACAGCAGGAACCGGCCGAGGTCCCGGCTCCGAGGACGCCGCGCGTCAGGCGGCCCCGTAGCGCTGTGGTCGCGGAGCCGCTGCAGCAGGTCGAAACGCAGGCCGAAACACGGCCGGCTTCCGAGGGCTGATCGCGGACGTCGCAGCGCGCGAAGCGCAAACGGAGACGGGGGTCCAGGCCCCCATTTCCGTTTCGCCGAGCGCTCGACGACTGGCCGCTCTGCTCTTCAGCCCTGCGCTTGCGCCGCCGAGCCGGCCGCGCGTGCCGCGCCACGCCCGGAGCGCTGCGCGGGAATCTTTCCGGCCTTGACGTCGTCGTACCAGTACACGTGGTGCTCCTTCGCCCAGCTCTCGTCGACGTAGCCGGTCTTCATCGCGTCCAGCGCACCCTCGGTGCCGATCGTGCCGATGTAGATGTGGCCCATGATCAGCGCGATGAACAGCAGGGCCGCGATCACGTGGATCATCCACGCGTCCTGCATCTGCGCGCGCGTCTGCCCATAGTTGGGGAAGTCGAGGATGAATCCGGTCACCGTGACGATCATGCCGAGCAGCACCAGCCCGCCCCAGAACAGCAGCTTCTCGCCGCCGTTGAAGCGGTGACTCGGGACGTGCGTGTTGCGCGACAGCAGGCCGCCGCCCTTGGCGAGCCAGGTCAGGTCGTACGCACGCGGGAAGTTGTCCTTCACGAAGGTGAGGAACATGGCGATCAGCGTCACCGCGAACAGCGGACCGATGAAGTTGTGCCCCGTCTTGGACATCGATGCCAGCATCGAGAACAGCGTGTTGCCGAAGATCGGCAACAGCACGTACTTGCCGAACAGCATGACGAGGCCGGTCAATCCGAGCGTGACGAAGCACGCCGCGTTGAGCCAGTGCACGGCGCGTTCGACGACCGTGAATCGCTCGATCAGCTGCCCGGTCGGCGCGCCGGATACCTTGATCTGGCCGCGCAGCAGGTAGAACGCGGCGATCAGCATGAGCACGACGACCAGGCCCCAGCCGCCATACGTGGTGATCGGCCCGTTGCGCAGTTGTCGCCACTCCTCGCCGGCCGACTGGATCAGCACGCCGCCCTCGTTGGCCGGCAGGTTGGTGAAGCCCGCGGTGGGCGTGTTGACCTCGCGCCACACCGGGGCATTGTTCAGCGGCTGCACCTGCTGGCGCGCCGCCTGGTCGTCACGGGTGGCCTCGAGGATGTTCATCGGCTGCGGCCCGCCGGCCGGCGCGGCCGGCTGCGCGACGACAGCCGCACTCCACAACCCCAGCAGCAGCACTAGCGTCCGGATGGCGCGGCTCGTCATCACTGGCTCCCGATCCGGACGTACTCGTTCTGGCTCTGCTGGCGCAGCTTCAGCGCGCCTTCCCAGCTGGCCTTGTCGCCGCGCGTGAATTGCGCCTGGTTTGCGAGCGGGTCGCCCTGCCACGGCTTGGTATCGCGGGTGACGGTCGTCCCGGCCACCTTGCCTCCCTCGGCCTGCGGCTTGTCGCCGCAGCCGGCAAGCACGAGCGCAAATGCCGCCGCCGCGGCGACGCTACCGACGATGCGATGGGTCATGACTCAGCTCCCCTGCCTGGCCGGAGGTTGCGCTCCCGGGCGACCCGGGCCGTAGGCCGTTCCCCAGCCCCAGACTTCGGCGCCCTTGCCGCGCGCCATCACGCGCTGGCGGTAGATGTCGGCGAGCATGTCGCCGTCGCCGCCCAGCAGCGCCTTCGTCGAGCACATCTCGGCGCAGATCGGCAGCTTGCCTTCGGCGAGCCGGTTGCGGCCGTACTTGGCGAACTCCTCCTTCGAGCCGTCCTTCTCCGGGCCGCCGGCGCAGAAGGTGCACTTGTCCATCTTGCCGCGCAAGCCGAAGGCGCCGGCCTGCGGGAACTGCGGCGCGCCGAACGGACAGGCGTAGAAGCAGTA
>DAORSF010000253.1:0-4118 GCA_035443405.1 Burkholderiaceae bacterium
AGATCGTGAACATGATGATCAGCGTCGCCGACACGTCGATCGCCGTGCCGAAGATGCCCTCGAGCGACATGTACATGACGCCGATCATGCTCGCGAGGTCGTAGCCCCGGTGCGCCCAGTGGCCCGGCAGCCACGGTCCGAGGAACGCGTAGGCGGCGAACGTCAGCACCACCGCCGGCATGATCCAGCCGGTCGAGCGCCGCGCCGCCTCGAGGACGAGCAGCACGAAGACGACGCCGAACACCAGGTCGATCCGGTCGGGCATCGTGCTGCGGTCCCAGAAGTCGTCGCCGCCCCACACGATGTGGACGATCGTCGCCACGCCGAGCAGCGCCAGCACGACGTCGTACCACATCAGCCGGTTGCGCAGCCGCGGCGTGGCGGGAAAGATCAGGAACACCAGCAGAAGCATGAACCCGACGTGCACCGGGCGCAGCGTCAGCGTCGGCACGATCGAGACCGCCGCGTACAGGTGGAACAGCGACATGACCACCAGCAGCGCAGTGATCAGCGCTTCGAGGGCGCCCCCGAATCGGCTCGCGGCGCCCTCTTCCTCCTCGATGAAGCGCTCGGCGGCGCGAAGCCGCTCGTCGCTGACCGTCGCCGCTTGCCCGGTCGGTTCGGTGCCGGAGGCCATCGATCGATCCGGGCGGGCACGACGGGTCAGGAAGTCACTTCGGGAACTTCACTCCGCGTTCTTCGAAGTACTTGCGCGCGCCGGGGTGGAACGGGATCGGCGAGCCCGACGCCTGCGCCTCGAGCGTGATGTTCTTCGCCTCGCGGTGCACGGCGACGAGCTCGTCCTGCTTCTCCATCAGCGTCTTGACGATCGTGTAGGCCATCTGGTCGCTCATCTTCGCGTCGGCCACCAGCAGGTTCCACACGTCGAGGTTGGCGACGTCGGCCCCCTGGCCCTTGTACGTGTTGGCCGGCGTCTTGCCGGCGACGTACAGCGGTCCCCACTTCTTGTTCATCGCGTCGGCGTACTGCGCGTGGTCGAGCAGCTTCACGGTGATGCCCGGCGTCGTCGCGAGGTCGGTGATCGCGGCGGTCGGCAGCCCGCCGACCCAGATCAGGCCGTCGATCTTGCGGTCCTTGATCGCGTTGACGCCCTCGGCGACCGACAGGCGCTCGCGCTGCACGTCCTTGTCGATGCCGGCCGCTTCGAGCAGCCGCAGCGCCATCACCTCGGTGCCGCTGTTCGGCTCGCCGGTCGATATGCGCTTGCCCTTGAGGTCGGCGACCTTGCCGATGCCGCTACCCTCGGTCGTGACCACGTGCATCTTGTTCGGGTACAGCACCATCAGCGTGCGCGCTTCGACCTTCTTGTCCTTGAACTTCGCCAGCCCGCTGACCGCGTCGTACGCCGCGTCGGCCATCGTGAAGCCGACGTCCTGCTTGCCCTGCCCGATCAGCTGCAGGTTGGCCACCGACGCGCCGGTCACTTCGGCGGTCGCCTCCCAGCCGGGGACGTGCTTGGAGAGGATCGCGGCCATGCCGCCCCCCATCGGGTAGTAGACGCCCCCGGTGCCGCCGGTGCCGATCGACAGGCGCGTGGTCTGCGCCGTCGCCAGCCCGGCAACGCCGAGCGCCGCTGCCGCGAGAAGTCCTGCCAGCATGCGTTTCATGTTCTCTCAGCTCCTGTGTTCGTGGATCTCCGGATGATAACGGCGCGTGCCGCCGCCCCGCGCTCAGGGAATCCCCGGACGCGCGAACCGGGCCGACCGGTATAATCGCCCGGTCCCCAGCCTTGTCCGGCCCGGCCAGCTGCCCCACGTGCACGCCCGCCTGGTCCGACCGAATGTACGAACCCGAACCTCGATGGCGTCTTCGCGACGCCTTGGCCCCCCTGCCCGAACGCGCCGGGCGCATCGCCTGATGGAAATCGCGATCCTCCTGGCGCTGATCGTCCTCAACGGCCTGCTCGCGATGGCCGAGATCGCGCTGGTCACCGCGCGCAAGGTGCGCCTGCAAAAGCTCGTCGACGACGGCGACCGCTCGGCCGCGGTGGCCCTGTCGCTCGGCGCCGATCCCAACCGCTTCCTGTCGACGATCCAGATCGGGATCACGTCGATCGGCATCCTGAACGGCATCTTCGGCGAGGCCGCGCTCGCGGCGCCGTTCGCGGACTGGCTCGAAAGCCTCGGCGCGCAGCAGCCGTGGTCCGATTGGGCCGCCACCGCACTGGTCGTCATCGTCGTCACCTACGTGTCGATCGTGGTCGGCGAGCTGGTGCCCAAGCGCCTGGGCCAGATCAATCCGGAAGGCATCGCGCGGGCCGTGGCGCGCCCGATGACGCTGCTCGCGACGCTGTCCAAGCCGTTCGTGCGGCTGCTGTCGGTGTCGACCGAACTCGTCCTGCGTGGCCTGGGCGCGCGCACGGACAGCCAGCCTTCGGTCACCGAGGAGGAGATCCACGCGCTGCTGGCCGAGGGATCGGACGCCGGCGTCATCGAGCACACCGAGCACGCGATGGTTCGCAACGTGTTCCGGCTCGACGACAGGCAGATCTCCTCGCTGATGATTCCGCGCGCCGACATCGTGTGGCTGGACATCGACGATCCGCTGCAGGTCAACCTGGCCAAGGTGGCGGACACCGCGCACTCGCGCTTCCCGGTGTGCCGGGGGGGGCTGAACGAGGTGCTCGGTTTCGTCCACACGAAGCAGTTGCTCGCGCAGTCGCTGCGCGGCGTGCCGATCGACCTCGCGACCGGCCTGCACGAGATGCTCTACGTGCCGGAGACGCTGACCGGCATGGAACTCCTCGAGAACTTCCGCTCGTCGAACACGCAGGTCGCGCTGGTGATCGACGAGTACGGCGAGGTGCAGGGGCTGATCACGCTGCAGGACCTGATGGAGGCGATCACCGGCGAGTTCGCCACCGGCGACGAGGCCGACAGCTGGGCCTACCAGCGCGAGGACGGCTCGTGGCTGCTCGACGGCCTGATCCCGACGCCAGAGCTGAAGGACCAGCTCGGGCTGCGCACGCTGCCCGAAGAGGAGCGCGAGCGCTACCAGGCGCTCAGCGGCATGCTGATGCTGATGCTGGGCCGCATGCCGCAGACCGGCGACACCGTGACCTGGGAGAACTGGCGCTTCGAGGTCATCGACATGGACGGCAAGCGCGTCGACAAGGTGCTCGCGACGCCGATCCAGATCGCCGCCGCGCCCGACGACGGGCCCGCACAATCCGATCCGGCATGACCGGGCGGACAGCGACGGGCTTGCGACGATGATGGCCTATCTGCGTACCGTCGCGCGCCGCGTGCTCGCCATCGCGGCACTGGTGGCCGGCATGCTGCTCGCCGCGCTCTTCGCGGCGTTGACGCTCGCCGCCGCCCTGGCGATCGGGGCAGCCCTGTGGCTGGCGAATCGCTTCGGCCTGCGCGCGACGCGGCCGCGGCGCGGGGCGGCCGCCCCGCGCGAAACGGAAATCATCGACGTCGAGATGCGCGAGGTCGAAACCGGGCTGCAGGACGGCGACCCGTCGTCGACACCGCGCGAAGAAGCCTCGCCCGGTCCGGCGCGCCCCGATCGCTCCGGGCCTTCGGGCTGAGCCGCGCCGCGCGCCCGGTCGCTCAGTTGGCGAACACCAGCCGCGGCAACCAGGTCGCCAGCGCCGGGTACGCCAGCAGCACGCCCAGCGCGATCAGCTGCAGCGCGACGAACGGCAACACGCCACGATAGATCTGGCCGGTGGACACGCTGGCGGGTGCGACGCCGCGCAGGTAGAACAGCGAGAAGCCGAACGGCGGCGTCATGAAGCTGGTCTGCAGGTTGACGCCCACCATCACGCCGAGCCACAGCGGATCGACGTCCATGGCGAGCAGGACCGGTGCGGTGATCGGGATCACGATGAAGATGATCTCGAAGGTGTCGAGGATGAAGCCCAGCACGAACATCACGGCCATGACGACGATCAGCGCGCCGATCGCGCCCCCGGGCAGGTTCGAGAGGAACTCGTGCACGAGCGCGTCGCCGCCCATCATCCGGAACACGATCGAGAACACCGCCGCGCCGAGCAGGATCACGAACACCATCGACGTGACCGTCGCGGTGGCGACGGTGGCGTCGCGCAGCATCGCGAAGCTGAAGCGGCGCTTGGCCGCGGTCAGCAC
>DAORSF010000254.1:0-4118 GCA_035443405.1 Burkholderiaceae bacterium
CGAGCGTGACGGTCTTCTGCCCCATGTGGTCGAGCAGCCGGCCCGGCGTGGCGATGAGGACCTCGCAGCCCTGGCGAAGTGCAGCGATCTGCGGTTTGATGTCGACGCCGCCGAACACCACCGCGGACCTCAGGCCGGTGTACTTGGCGTATTCGCGGACGTTCTCGTAGATCTGGTCGGCGAGCTCGCGGGTCGGCGCGAGGATCAGCGCACGCACCGGGTGGCGTGCCGGCGACGCGCTGGCATTCGCGTGCTGCATCAGCCGCTGCAGGATCGGAAGCGCGAACCCGGCGGTCTTGCCGGTGCCCGTCTGGGCAGCGCCCATGACGTCGCGGCCCTGCATGACGATGGGGATCGCCTGCGCCTGGATCGGGGTGGGTTCCCTGTAGCCGAGTTCGGTGACTGCTCGCAGGATGGGTTCGGCGAGGCCGAAGGAATCGAAGGTCGTGCTCAAATGGGTCCGCTGGAGGTGCCGCCGTGGCCGGCCCGCGAAGCGGGAGGCCCGAAAACCGGTGGCAAATGGTAGAAGGTGGAAGGTAAAAAACGCTATTGTCCGCCTTTCGGACGCGGATGCAACCGCGGGGATGGAGCGCTTCCTCGGTGGCGCGGGTCGGCGCGGGTCGGCGCGGCCCCGCGCCGGGCCGTTGATGCACCACGGCGCCCTGGACTGAAAGACTGCAAAATACTGACCGATGCCTGACGAACGAGTTGTACCGACGGGGCGCGCCGCCCGCCTGGGATCCCTGCTGGGACGCATCTGCCTGGTCGCGCTGGGGGCCGCCGGTGTTGCGGGTTGCGAGGCACTGCTGCCCGCCGCCCGCGACGCGACGCAGGTCGGCTGGCAGACCTTCGACGAGGCGCGTGTCGCAGTCGAAGCGATCGAGCCGTTCGAGACGCACAAGTCGTCGCTGATTGCCAACGGCTTCGATCCGTTTCGCAACCCGGCGGTGACCATCCTCACGTATCCGGAGATCGTCCAGCGCTTCGCCGCCGGCTCGGCGCTGCAGCCCGACGAGTACGAACCCGGCATCCGGGCCTGCCTGAAGGCAGGCAAGTCCTGCACCGGTTACGCGATCGTCGCACGCCGGATCAAGCGCGACCGGATCGGCAACTTCTGGGCCGACTCGTTCGCTTTCCGCCGCGAGGTCGACATCACCGGCTGGACCTTCACCGCGCTGATCCTGTTCGTCGACGACCTGGCGGTGTACCGGGTGTTCGGCGGCCAGCCGAACATGCACGAGCAGCAGATCACCCGCAATCCGCTGGGCCCGCTGCAGGGCTGGGGCGAGATGCTGCGACCGCGGTTCTGATCGCTGCGACGTCCTCCCATCCCTTATACTTCGGGCCCCGAACGGCCCCCCGATGCAAGCGCAACCCGAGTACACGAGACGGCGAACCTTCGCCATCGTCTCGCACCCCGACGCAGGCAAGACCACGCTGACCGAGAAGCTGCTGCTGTTCTCGGGCGCAATCCAGATCGCCGGCAGCGTCAAGGCGCGCAAGGCGAGCCGGCACGCGACGTCCGACTGGATGGAGATCGAGAAGCAGCGCGGCATCTCGGTCGCGAGTTCGGTGATGCAGTTCCTGCACCGCGATTGCGTCGTCAACCTGCTCGACACCCCCGGGCACCAGGACTTCTCCGAAGACACCTACCGGGTGCTGACCGCCGTCGACGCGGCGCTGATGGTGATCGACGCGGCCAACGGCATCGAGTCGCAGACGCTTCGGCTGCTGAAGATCTGCCGGACCCGCAACATCCCGATCGTCACCTTCATCAACAAGCTCGACCGCGAGGTCCGCGGGCCGCTCGACCTGCTCGACGAGATCGAGCGCGAGCTCGGCATGGCGCCAATCCCGTTCACCTGGCCGATCGGCATGGGCAATCGCTTCCGCGGCGTCTACGACCTGCGCATCGACCGGGTGCGGCGCTTCCGGCCCGGCATGGACCGCGACGTCGGGCAGGCCGAACTGGTCGACGCGCGCGACCCGGTGCAGGCCGCGACGCTCGGCCAGGAGTGGATCGACGCCGCACCCGAGATCGAACTCGTGCGAGGCGCATCGCCGGACTTCGACCGCGGCGAGTTCCTCGCCGCGCGCCAGACGCCGGTGTTCTTCGGCTCGGCGATCAACAATTTCGGCGTGCGCGAGGTGCTCGACTCGATCGTCGACCTGGTGCCGATGCCGGGGCCCAAGCACGCCGACGAGCGCATGGTGTCGCCCGACGAGCCGAAGTTCAGCGGCGTGGTGTTCAAGGTGCAGGCCAACATGGACCCGCAGCACCGCGACCGCGTGGCGTTCGTGCGCGTGTGCTCGGGCCGCTTCGAGCGCGGCATGGCACTGTTCAACACGCGCACGAAGCGCCAGCTGCGTCCGCAGAACGTGGTCACCTTCCTGTCGCAGCGTCGCGACCTGGTCGACGAAGCGTACCCGGGCGACATCATCGGCATTCCGAACCACGGTACGCTGAGCCTCGGCGACACGCTGTCCGAAGGCGAGGTGCTGCACTTCAGCGGACTGCCCTTCTTTGCGCCGGAGTCGTTCCGTACCATCGAGGTGGTCGACCCGATGAAGATGAAGCAGCTGCGCGCGGCGCTCGCGCAACTCGGCGACGAGGGCGCGATACAGGTCTTCCGGCAAGACGGCGGCAGCCGGCTGCTGCTGGGCGCGGTCGGCGAGCTGCAATTCGAGGTCGTCGCGCACCGCCTGAAGGTCGAGTACAACGTCGAGGCGCGCATCGCGCCGGCCCCTTACGTGGCGGCGCGCTGGATCAACGGCGACGACGAGGCCATGGTCGCGCGCTTTCTCGAGCAGAACGCCGCGCGGGTGGCGCTGGACGCGGCCGACGCACCCACCTACCTGGTGCGCAGCCCGCACGAGATCACCGTCGCGCAGGAGCGCTGGCCCGGGTTGCGCTTCAGCATCCTGCGCGAACGAGGCGGCGCACGGTTCGTGCTGCACGACCACCATTCCTGACTTCAGGTTTTCCTTAATCCGCGCCTAAGAATTCCTGACTTCAAATGAGCCGGCGTGGCTCCTAGAGTCTCCGGGAAGCTCCAGGAGATTCCCGATGAACGCCTTGCTCGCCGCCGTTCCGACCCCGTCCGATCGCAGCGGCTACCGACCGCTGCGCACCCGGCGCATGGCCGACTCGCTGCGCATGCTGGCGGTCGACACCGTCGAGCGCGCCCGTAGCGGCCACCCCGGCGCCCCGATGGGGATGGCCGAGATGGCCGTCGCGCTGTGGGACCGCCATCTCAAGCACCACCCCGGCCACCCGCAGTGGCCCGACCGGGATCGTTTCGTGCTCTCCAACGGCCACGCGTCGGCACTGCTCTACGCGCTGCTGCACCTGACCGGATACGAGCTGCCGGTCACCGAGCTGCAGAACTTCCGCCAGTTGCACAGCAGGACCCCGGGGCACCCCGAGGTTGGCGTGACCCCCGGCGTCGAGACCACCACCGGACCGCTCGGACAGGGGCTCGCCAACGCGGTCGGCATGGCACTGGCCGAGAAGCTCCTCGGCGACGAGTTCAACCGCGACGGCCACACGATCGTCGACCACCGGACCTGGGTCTTCCTCGGCGACGGCTGCCTGATGGAGGGCATCAGCCACGAGGTCTGCTCGCTGGCGGCCGCGTGGAAGCTGCACAAGCTGGTCGCGCTGTACGACGACAACGGCATCTCGATCGATGGCGAGGTCGGGCCCTGGTTTCCGGACGACACGCCGGCACGCTTTCGCGCTTACGGCTGGAACGTCATCGGGCCGGTCGACGGCCACGACGTCGACGCCCTCGACGCGGCGCTGCGGCGCGCCGAAGACTGCGACGACGCGCCCAGCCTGATCGTCTGCCGCACGCAGATCGGCAAGGGTTCGCCGAACCGCGCCGGCAGTGCGAAGGTGCACGGCGAGGCGCTCGGCCCCGACGAGTTGCGCCTGACCCGCGCGGCGCTCGACTGGCCGTATGCGCCGTTCGAGATCCCGAAGGACGTCTACGAAGCCTGGGACGCGCGCGAACGCGGCGAGGCCGCGTGCCGCGACTGGCAGCGCCGCTTCGCCGCCTGGCAGGCCGAGTTCCCGACGCTCGCCGCGGAGTTCGGCCGGCGCATGCGCGGCGACC
>DAORSF010000255.1:0-4117 GCA_035443405.1 Burkholderiaceae bacterium
TACGGCAGGTGGTACATGCCGCTGCCGTGCGACAGCGGCGCCGGATGCAGCATCGCGTCGCCCGGCGCGACCGGCTGCACCTCGGCGAGATAGGCCAGCGTCATCCAGCGCAGGTTGCGCGCGCTCAGCCGCACGCCCTTCGGCGTTCCGGTGGTGCCGCTGGTGTAGAACAGCCAGGCGTCGTCGTCCTCGTCGCGCGGGACGACGGGCGCCGGGGCGTTCGGCGCCCGCCCGGCCGGCGCGCCATCGCGCGGCCCGTCCAGGAACGCGTGCTCATCGATGATCCGGCACGCCCCCGGCACGTGGCCGGCCAGCT
Source organism: Burkholderiaceae bacterium (assembly GCA_035443405.1). GTDB lineage: Bacteria > Pseudomonadota > Gammaproteobacteria > Burkholderiales > Burkholderiaceae_E > Zeimonas. The sequence goes on from DAORSF010000255.1 coordinate 317, forward strand.
TGTCGGCATGGCTCGCGTCGACGAAGCACATCGTCGCCGCGCAGTCGGACAGGATGTACGCGGCCTCCCGGCCGTGCAGCTTCGCGTTGATCGGCACCACGACCATCCCGGCCCACCATGCGCCCCACAGCAGGCGCAGGTAGTCGGGATGATTGCCGAGGAACAGACCGACCCGGTCGCCCGGCACGAGCCCCTGCTCGTGCAGCCAGCCTGCGCAACGCGCGGCGTCGGCGGCGAACTCGCGGTAGCTGCGCACCGCGGTGCGCCCGCGTGCGATGGCGGGCCGGTCGCCGAACACGGCGGCGCTCCGCTCGAGCCAGTGCGCCAGGTTCATCGTCTTCTCCTCGGCCAGCCGTTACCATCGGAGATTCTGCCACGCCCGCCCGGGACACCCGCGACATGCACGAGACGGTCGAACGCATCGCCGAGCACCACGCCGAACTCAGTGCCTGGCGCCGCGACATCCACGCGCACCCCGAACTGGGCTTCGAGGAGACGCGCACGGCGGCGCTGGTCGCCGAGCGGCTCGCGTCTTTCGGGATCGAAGTGCACCGCGGCATCGGCCGCACCGGCGTCGTCGGCGCGCTGCGCAACGGCACCTCGCCGCGCACGATCGGACTGCGCGCGGACATGGATGCATTGCCGATCCTCGAAGCCAACACCTTCGCCCACCGCTCGCGCCACCCCGGCAGGATGCACGCCTGCGGGCACGACGGGCACACGACGATGCTGCTCGGCGCGGCGAAGCAACTGGCCGCGACGCGCAACTTCGACGGCACCGTGCACTTCGTCTTCCAGCCGGCCGAGGAGGGGCTCGGCGGCGCCAGGGCGATGATCGACGACGGCCTGTTCCGCCGCTTTCCCTGCGAAACGATCTTCGGCATGCACAACCGGCCGAGCCTCGCGGTCGGGCGCTTCGCGGTGCGCGCCGGCCCGATGATGGCCGGCGGCGCGTTCTTCGACATCGACGTGACCGGCGTCGGCAGCCACGGCGCGCGTCCGGAGGCCGGCGTCGACCCGGTGATGGTCGCCGTGCACATCGCCGCGACGCTGCAGACCATCGTGTCGCGCAACGTGCCACCGGTCGAAACCGCGGTGCTGTCGATCACGCAGGTCCACGCCGGCGATACCTACAACGTGATCCCGCAGACGGCGCGCCTTTCGGGGACCGTTCGTGCGTTTTCTTCGGCGGTGATGGCGCTGATCGGCCGCAACCTCGCACGCGTCGCCGAGGGCGTCGCGCAGGCGATGGGCGCCAGGGTCACGATCGACTTCCGCGAGAACTTCCCCCCGACGGTCAACGACCCCGGCCAGGCCGAGTTCGCCGCCTCGGTGTGCGCCGAACTGGTCGGCGCCGCGCAGGTGATGCGCGATCCGCCGCTGATCATGGCCTCCGAGGATTTCTCGTTCATGCTGAACGAAGTGCCCGGCTGCTTCATCAACATCGGCAACGGCGGCGCCGACGGCGCCTGCGAGGTGCACAATCCCGCATACGACTTCAACGACGCGGCGCTGCCACTGGGCGCCGCGTTTTTCGTACGTGCGGCCGAGCGCAAGCTTGCCGCTGCCTGAAGTTCGCGGGAGGCAGCGGTGGGCCGGGGCCAACGGGAGCGGGGCGATGACGACGCGGGCCGCGCACGTCGTGGCCCACGCGACGCGTGGTCGGGCAACTGCGGCACCGACGCCTCGCCGCATCGACAACTGAACCCGGAAGGCCATGCCCGAATCGCCCGATGACCTCACGCGCGCGGCCCCCGCGCCGGCCGCGCCCCGCAGCCGGCCGCTGCTGCGTCGCCCCTGGTTCTGGCTGCTGGTGATCGCATTGGCTGCCGGCGGGTACTGGGCGATCGACTTCGCGAAGCGGCGCGCGGGCGGCACGGGCGAGGCGCCCGTCGCACAGGGCGCAGGAACCGGCGGCGCGCCGTCCGGCGGCCCCCCCGAGGCGTCGCCGCCCGGCGCAGCCGGCGCGCAGGCTCCCGGGCGAGCCGGCGCCCCCGGCCCGGGCGGGCGCGGCCCGGCCGGCGCCGAGCGGTCGATTCCGGTGACCGTAGCGACGGCCGAGCGTGCCGACGTTCCGGTCGTGCTGAACGCGCTCGGCACGGTTTCGTCATTGCGGACGGTCACGGTGCGCTCGCGCGTCGATGGGCAGTTGCTGCGCGTGAATTTCCGCGAGGGCCAGATGGTCAAGGCGGGCGAGCTGCTTGCCGAGATCGACCCGCGCCCCTTCGAGGTCCAGCTCGCGCAGGCGCAGGGGCAGCTGGCCCGCGACCGCGCGCTGCTGGAGAACGCCAGGCTCGACCTCGAGCGCTATCGCACGCTGGTCGAGCAGGAGGCCGCCAGCGCGCAGCAGCTCGACACACAGCAGGCGCTGGTGCGGCAGTACGAGGGCACGGTGAAGTCCGACCAGGGGCAAGTCGACAACGCGCGCCTGCAGTTGGCGTACGCGCGGATCACTGCGCCGTTCCCGGGCCGGCTCGGCCTGAGGCTGGTCGATCCCGGCAACATCGTGCGCGCCGGTGACGCTACCGGCATCGTGACGATCACGCAGGTCCAGCCGATCGGCGTGACCTTCTCGGTGCCCGAGAAGGACCTGTCGCCAGTGCTGCAGCGCTATCGCGAAGGAAAGTCGATGACGGTCCAGGCACTCGACCGCGAGCAGCGCGTCGTGCTGGCGACCGGGCGCCTCACGACGCTCGACAACCAGATCGACGTCGCGACCGGCACGCTGAAGATGCGGGCCGAGTTCGCCAACGCCGACGGCGCGCTGTTCCCGAACCAGTTCGTCAACGTCCGGCTGCGCATCGACGTGCTGAAGGGCGCGATCGTGGTGCCGAGCGCCGCGGTCCAGCGCGGTTCGCCCGGCACCTACGTCTACGCGGTGCAGGACGACGGGACCGTGGCGCTGCGCAAGGTCGCGACCGGGCCGGTGGACGGCGAACGCACCGTCGTCGCCAGCGGCATTTCCGCCGGCGAGCGCGTCGTCGTCGACGGCGTCGACAACCTGCGCGACGGCGCCAGGGTCGAGCCGATCGACAAGGCCGCCGCCGAACGCACGGCCAGCCAGCCGGCCGCCGCACGCAAGCGGCAGGCACCGCAGCCCCGCTAGGGCGCTTCGGGCATCCGGAACGCGCGCCCGATGAACCCGTCGCGCCTGTTCATCCTGCGGCCTGTCGCGACGTCGCTGCTGATGGTCGCGATCCTGCTGGCGGGGGTGGTCGGCTACCGGCTGTTGCCGCTGTCGGCGCTGCCCGAGGTCGACTACCCGACCATCCAGGTGAGCACGCTCTATCCCGGCGCGAGCCCCGACGTGATGACCTCGTCGGTCACCGCGCCGCTCGAGCGCCAGTTCGGGCAGATGCCGGGCCTCAAGCAGATGTCTTCGTCGAGCTCGGCCGGGGCGTCGACGATCACGCTGCAGTTCGAACTGACGCTGGCACTCGACGTCGCCGAGCAGCAGGTGCAGGCCGCGATCAACGCCGCCGGCACGACCTTGCCCGACGACCTGCCGGTGCCGCCGATCTACAGCAAGGTCAACCCGGCCGACGCGCCCGTGCTGACGATCGGCGTCGCGTCGCGCACGATCCCGCTGCCGCGGGTCCGCGACCTGGTCGAGACGCGCGTTGCGCAGAAGATCTCGCAACTGCCGGGCGTCGGCCTGGTGTCGATCACCGGCGGGCAGCGTCCCGCGATGCGCGTGCGCGTCGACCCCAAGGCGCTCGCCTCGGCCGGGCTGGGCATCGAGGACGTGCGCACCGCGATCACCAACGCGAATTCGAACCAGGCCAAGGGCAGCTTCGACGG
>DAORSF010000256.1:0-4104 GCA_035443405.1 Burkholderiaceae bacterium
CCGCGGTGAGCTCTTACCTCACCTTTTCACCCTTGCCGTCGGCGCCGGCGAACCGGCAGCCGCTTGGGCGGTGTGCTTTCTGTTCCACTTTCCGTCGCCCTGGGCCTTTCGGCTTGCTGCGCCTGGCCGTTAGCCAGCATCCTGCCCTGTGGAGTCCGGACCTTCCTCCAGCGACAGCGCCGAAGCACTGACGCCAGCGGTCGTCCGACCCGCTCCAGCGCGAATCTTACCGCCCGCCACGCCAGCCGTCGAAGGGCGCGAGCCGACGATCGGGCCGTGCGTGATTTCCTTCATCGTCGAACGCAAGCTTGCCATGGTGCAATTGCGCCCGAGTTGCATAACGGCGCGCAATCGCTCACCCTTCGAATTCACGCAACACCTAGAGGACACTGGCAATGGCGTTGATGCTCGAGATTACCAAGGCCGACGGCTCGGTCGCCCGCACTCCCCTGCAGGCCCAGGCGACCAAGGTCGCCTCCTGGCCCGGCGGGAAGGTCCGGATCATCGACAGCGCGACGGGCAAGGCGCCCGCCGGGATCACCGCCAAGAAGGTCGGCGACTCGCTCGTCGTCGACAACCTCCCCGAGGGCAAGACGGTCGAGTTGACGAAGTTCTACACCGACTGCTCGCCCGCTACGCCGTGCTCGCTGGTGATCGACCCGGCCGATGGTGCGCAGGCCGCCGCGATCACGCAGAGTTCGCCCCCGGTCGCGACGCTGGCCGACAACCAGGCGCTGATGTACGGGCCGACGTCCGGCGCGGCTGCCGGAGCGCCGGCGGCGGCTGGGTCGTCGAGCCTTCCGGCCGCTGCTCTGGTAGGCGGGGCATTGGTGGGTCTGGCCGCTGCCGCCGGCGGTGGCGGCGGTGATTCGTCGTCGACGCCATCCGACACGACCGCACCGAATGCGCCGGTGGTCGGTGCCGTGGCCGGCGACAACGTCGTGAGCGCCGCCGAGGCCGCCGCAGGCGTCGCCGTCTCGGGCACCGCCGAGGCGGGCTCGACCGTGGCGGTGACCTGGGGCTCGACGACCAAGACCGCGACCGCCGACGCCTCTGGCGCCTGGAGCGTCAACTTCGCCTCGGGCGAGGTGCCGGCCGACGGCAATACGACGATCAGCGCCACCGCGCGCGATGCGGCCGGCAACACCAGCACCGCCGGCACGCTTGCGGTCGTCGTCGACACTTCGGTCGCCGATACCACGCCACCTGACGCGCCAGTCGTCGCGGCGGTCGCCGGCGACAACGTCGTGAACGCCGCCGAGGCCGCCGCGGGGGTCGCCGTCTCGGGCACCGCCGAGGCGGGCTCGACCGTGGCGGTGACCTGGGGCTCGACGACCAAGACCGCGACCGCCGACGGCGCTGGCGCCTGGAGCGTCGATTTCGCGACGGGCGAGGTGCCCGCCGACGGCGACACGACGATCAGCGCCACCGCAACCGACGCGGCCGGCAACGCCAGCACCGCCGGCTCGAGGCCGGTGACGATCGACGCCACGGCGCCGGGCGCGCCTACTGCGGTGGCCGGGGTCGACGGATCGGTGTCGGGCGTCGCCGAAGCGGGCAGCACCGTCACGATGGGCGCGGCGACCGCGACCGCGGACGCGACCACCGGTGCCTACGCGTTCGCCGCGGGCACGCTGGCTTCGGGCGAGACTGCATCCGTGACGGCGACCGACGCCAGCGGCAACACCAGCAGCGGCACCGACGTGACCGCTGGCACCTACACGGTCGACACGACGGGCGTGTTCCTCGCGGGCACGACCGGTTTCGTCGACGGCGGCGCCGGTGACGACGTGCTGGTCGGCGGCGATGGCGGCGGCGTGCGCAACTACCAGTTCGAGTACTGGAACACGTCGGATGCGGGGTCTGTCCTCTACAACGACGGCTCGGCCTTCACCTTCGGCCCCCTGGCACAGACCGGATGGACCATGGTGGACGTGGCCGACTCGATCGGAGCACGGGTGACCGCCAGCGGTGCGAACGTCGGGATGAACATCGTCAGCCAGGGCGTGATGATTCCGGACGACACGGGAGGCGGTGGACGCTTCTACTTCGACACCGTCCGCAACCCCGATTCCGGCGGTGCCGTCGTCTCCCAGGACGTCGTCACGCGCGACGGCGAGTCGTACACGCTGTCGATGCAGGTCTCGAACGTCTCGAGCAACACGTCGCTTCGAGTGTACTGGGGCGGTGAACTGCAGGCGGAATTCGACGGCACCACGTGGAGCGGCGTCAACCCTCCGACGTCCGCGGCAGCCGGCGCCACGCGCCAGACGCTGACCTGGACAGTGCAGGGCGACGCCGACAGCACGACGCTGGAGATTCGAGCGTACAGCGCAACCGGCGACAACGGCGACGGCATCATCATCGACCGCGTCACGGTCGATGCCGCGACGGCCGACGGCGCCGAGACGCTGGCGGGTGGCGCGGGTAACGACCTGCTGTTCGGCCAGGCGGGCGACGACACGCTGTATGGCGGCGCGCTGGGCGATACGGCGGCCACCGCCGACGGCAATGCGGACGCGTTCGTCTACTCGATGCGCGCCGACAACGGCAACGACGTGATCAAGGACTTCGAGGTGGGCGTGGACCGGCTCATCCTGGTCGACGCGCTCGACACCTACACGGTCGACTCGCGGCTGCCCGGCGCCACCGACTCGCCGACGGCGACCACGGACGCCGATACCAACCTGAGCTTGAGCGACTTCGTCCAGCCGGACAGCGCAAGCCAGTTCCTGACGGTGAACGACGACGGCACCGGCTCGGTCGAGCTGACCTTTTCCGGGGCAGGCGGCACCGGCGCGGCGACGCCGCTCGGTTCGGTCGTGCTCGAGGGTGTCGCCTTCGGCACCGAGGCCGGCCAGTACGACACGGTGGAGGACCTGTTCACCGCCGGCGTGCTGGTCTGGACGATGGACGGTTTTCACACCGGCCTGGCCGTGGCGCCGGTGGTCTGATCCGCGGGCACGCGTCGCCGACACCGTCGGCGCGCAACGCCTGCGCCCGCCGTCACGCAAGTGCCGGCGGGCATTTTTTTCAGCGCGCGCGTCGACCGGGCCTGAACACCCCGGGGTCGTCGTAGAACGCCGGGTCGGCGTTGGCCTCGCACCAGCCGGGCACGCCGAGCAGCGGCAGCGGGCAGAGGGCCGTCGCGTGGAGCGTCTGCGGCCGCAGCGCCGCCGCCACCGCCGCGTCGAGTTCGTCGCCGCTCGGGGAGACGGTCGAGCCGGGCGCCAGTTCGACGACCCACGCGTGCGCGCACAGCGCCTTGTACGGCGCGAGCAGCTTCTCGTGCAGTCCGTGACCGAGCACGCGAACCGCTGCGCCCGCTGTGAAACGATCGCGGCCGTCGACGAACAGCGCCCGCCAGTCGCGAAGGCGCAGGCCGGCGGACAGCGCCGGATCGCGACAGACGAACAGCGCACCGCTCTCGTCGAGCAGCGTCGCGGCGTCGCGCAACGGGCCGCGTCCCGCGCGGGCCGGCCGGCCGTCGGCGAGCGCGTCGCAATGCAGCCGGTTCAGCCTCGCCTTGGTCCGCGGGAACGCGAGCCAGGCCAGCGCGTTGAACCAGTCGTGCAACATGCCCGGTCCGTGGACGCGGGTGGGCACCGTTCCCGCGTCGCCGACGCTTCGCTCGTAGGGCTGCGCACGGCCCCGGCCCGCTTCGACGAACCTCAGCGGGCGGCCGTCCTCGTTGCACAGCCCGCGATCGCCCGCGAAGCGGTTCAGCAGCGCGAGGTCGATTCGTCCCTCGGGACGTGGATCGCTGCGCGTCGCCCACGGCCGAATCGACTCGAACCACGGCGCATCGAGGGCGCCCACGGCTGCGCGCGCCGCAGCGCAGGCTTCGCCTGCTCCCGTCAGCGCACCAGCTTCCACGCCAGCGTCTCGCCGGCGGCGAGCGGCACGATGCGGTCGCCGCCGAAGGCCATCGACTCGGGCACGGCCCAGGCTTCGCGCCGCAGCGTGACCCGCCCCGCGTTGCGGGGCAAGCCGTAGAAATCGGGGCCGTGGAAACTCGCGAATGCCTCGAGCCGGCCGAGCGCGCCCATCTGCTCGAACGCGGTCGCGTAGAGTTCGAGCGCGTGCGGCGCGGTGTAGCAGCCT
>DAORSF010000257.1:0-4090 GCA_035443405.1 Burkholderiaceae bacterium
GACTGCAGCCACGCGGCGACGCACTTCGACATGTCGTCGAGGTCGCCGAAGGTGATCGCCTTGCCGAAGCCGACGTAGGCCTTGCGCTGGCGATACTTCGCGAACGCCTCGTCGAACAGCTGGACCACCGACTCGTAGCGATGGTGATCGATCTCGTGGGGGACGCCCGCGGGGTAGTTCTTCAACCAGAATCGGTCCATGCTCGGCGCTCTCCATCAGCTCGATCGCGATCCGGCGTGTCGCCGGCTCTCTGTTTCGGGGCGATTATGCCGTCAATCCGGCCCTCTCGGGCTGCTCGCCGTCAAGATCGACGGCGACGCCAGCGCCGCCAGCGCGCGCTCGCGCTCGGGCTTCGGCAACCCGCCGAGCCGGCGCGCAGCCGCGTAGAAGGCCGGGAGGTCGTCGCCGTGCTGCGCGAGCAACGCTCGGAACGCCGGCACGCGCTCGGTGTAGGTGGCGACCGACGCGAGATGCGCGTTGGTCAGCGGCTGCGCGAACCAGCGATCGTAGCCGGCGTAGCCGCCCCAGCGCTGCTTCAGTGCCTGGTAGTCGCGGCGCAGCGCGTCGAAGGTCGCCCGCTTCGCCGCGCGCTTGTCTTCGTCGGAGGCCGGCGACGCATACGCCGCCTCGAGCGCGGCGCGGTGCCGCTTCAGCAGCGCGACGAAGTCGCTGCGCCGCGCGGCGAAACGCTGCCACTCCTGCCGCGGCGACGCATCGCCCGTCTCGGCCTCGCGGGCGGCGAGCCAGCGCTCGATGCCGACCTGCTCGACGGCGGTCGCGAACGACTCGTTGAAGGTGGTGTCGCCCTTCACGTACAGCACCTGGTGCGAGAGCTCGTGGAAGATCAGCCTCGCCAGCTCGCCGACGGGGTAGCGGATGAAGGTGTTGAGCACCGGGTCGTCGAACCAGCCCAGCGTCGAATAGGCCGGCACGCCGCGCACGAACGCCTCGTAGCCCTCGGCGCGCAGCCGCTCGGCGAACCGCTCGGCGTCCTGCTGGTCGTAGTAGCCGCGGTAGCCGACGCACCCGGCGACCGGGAAGCACCACTCCTCGAGCTTCAGCGACAGCTCGCGCGTGGCGAAGACGTTCCAGACCGCGAACGGACGGCGCAGGTCGGCGTACTCGGTATAGCTGCCGTTGTCGGGCAAGGCGAGCGACGCCGACGCGAAGCGCCGGATCTCGACGACGCTGCGCAGCCTGCTGCGCAGCGTGCCGTCGAGCGACGGATCGTCGAGCAGCCCTTCGATCGGGCGGGCCTCGCGGATCACCGAGAGGTGCCCGGCGACCGACTGCCAGTAGTAGCCGGGACCGTCGCCCCAGGCCGAGCAGCCGGCGAGCGTCGGCAGCAGCGCAAGGGCGATCAGCGCGGAGCGGGACAGTCTCGCGAGCTGCGCGATCGCGCCGGGCCGTGGGGTCGCGCCGGGCCGTGGGGTCCCGTCGATGCCGCGCATCGTGGTGATCACGCCGGGGTGCCGCCGGACCGCGACGCCGCGGAAGCGGGTCGGGCCTGCACCAGGCAATCGTAGAAAGTGGGCCCGCGCCCGAGGTCGGTCAGCGCCTGGCTGGTCACGGCATTGACGTTCCGCCCACCCGGCGAGAGCTTGTGCCACCAGACCCCCCAGGCGACTACCAGGCCGCGTCGCACCCGGTCCGACGACTTCGCCCGCGCGAGGAAGGCGCCGCGGTCGTTGAACAACTCGACCATCGCGCCGTCGGCGATGCCGCGCTCGGCCGCGTCGTCGGGGTGGATCTCGCAGGCCGGCTCGCGTTCGGCAGCGCGCAGGCTGTCGACGTTCACGAAACTCGAATTCAGGAAGTTGCGAGCCGGCGGCGTGATCAGCGCCAGCGGATATCGCCGCGCCAGTGCCGGGGCGCTCGCCACGGACTCGTGCGGCGGCACCCAGTCGGGCAGCGGATCGAGCCCCTGCGCGGCGAGCCGCTCGCTGAAGAACTCGCATTTGCCGGAAGGCGTCGGGAAGCCGCCGTCGGCGAACGGCGCGGCCGGCGTCGCCAGCTTCGCCCAGCCGCGCTGGCGCAGCTCGTCGAGTTCGAGGCCCCCCAGGCGGGGATCGTTCCAGTCGATCGCGTCGCGCACGATATCCTCGTCGCTGGCGGCCAGCGCGGGATCGTCGAGCCGCATCCGGCGCGCCAGCTCGCGGAAGATGTCGGCGTTCGGACGGGCCTCGCCGAGCGGCGCGATCGACGGGTTGTTCGCCAGCAGGTAGAGGTGGCCGTAGGTGCGGTGCACGTCGAAGTGCTCGAGCTGCGTGGTCGCGGGCAGCAGGTAGTCGGCGTAGTCGGCGGTGTCGGTCTGGAAGTGCTCGAGCACCACGGTGAACAGGTCCTCGCGCGAGAAACCGGCAACGACCCGTTCCGTGTCGGGAGCGACCGCCACCGGGTTCGAGTTGTAGACCACCAGCGCGTCGATCGGCGGATCGGCCGAAAGCAGCGCCTCGCCGATGCGCACCATGTTGATCGTGCGCGGGCGGTGTTGCGGCCAGCCCGGAACCAGATCGGGACGGGTATGTCGATCGGGCGTCAGCGGCAACATGCCGCTCACCGAGAGCAGCGCGCCACCGGCCGGATCGCGCCACGCGCCGACCAGCGCCGGCAGCGACGCGATCGCGCGTACCGCGTTGGCGCCGCCGTGCGTGCGCTGCACGCCGTAGTTCAGCCGGATCGCCGCCGGCTTCGCGGTGCCGTAGAGCCGCGCCAGCTCGCGCACCTCGTCGGCGCCGACGCCGCAGATTTCGGCGACGCGCTCGGGCGGGTAGTGCGACGCGCGTTCGGCCAGCGCGTCGAAGCCGAGCGTGTGGCGCGCGACGTAGTCGCGGTCGACCAGCCCGTCGGCGATCAGCACGTTGACCATGCCGAGCGCCAGCGCCGAGTCGGTGCCGGGCCAGGGCGCGACGTGCCGATGGCAGCGCGCGGCGGTGTCGCTGCGATACGGGTCGACCGCGACCAGCGTCGCGCCGCGCCGCTTCGCCTCCTGCGCGAAGCTCCAGAAGTGCAGGTTCGCCGTGATCGAATTCGAGCCCCAGATCAGGATCAGCTTCGAGTCGACGAATCGCTCGACGTCCATCCCGACCAGCCCGCCCAGCGTGTAGGCCATGCCGGCGGTGCCCGCCATGGAGCAGATGGTCCGGTCGAGCAGCGACGCGCCGAGCTTGTGGAAGAAGCGACCGGCCATGCCCTCGCCCTGAACCCAGCCCATCGTCCCGGCGTAGCTGTACGGCAGGATGCGCTGCGGATCGCGCGCGGCGATGGCGCCGAGCCGCGCGGCGATGTCGTCGAGCGCTTCGTTCCAGCCGACCGGCTCGAAGCGCCCTTCGCCCTTTCGGCCGACGCGCTTCATCGGTCGCAGGAGCCGTCCGGCGCCGTAGGTGCGCTCGGCATAGCGCGACACCTTGGCGCACAGCGCGCCGTGCGTGGTGGGATGCGCCGGGTCGCCCGACACCTTCACCGCGCGGCCGTCGCGTACCGTCACGTGCAGCGCGCAGGTGTCCGGGCAGTCGTGCGGGCACGCGGCGCGGACGATCCGCTCGGCCGCGCTTGCGGCGCGGACGATCCGCTCATCCGGGCTCGCGGAGGTGCCGGCGGAGGTGTTGGCGACAGCGGCGGGATCGGCATTCATCGGGGACCCGTCGAGGGTTTCACCGGGGAAACCATGGTGGAGGTGGCGGTCGACCTCAATGCTAATCTATCGGCTACGCGCCCGCGTCGGAGTATCCGATTCCATGAAGCTGGTCGAACAGATCGCCGAATTCCACGCCGAGATCCGCGCGTTCCGCCGAGACCTGCACGCCCACCCGGAGCTGAAGTTCGAGGAGTTCCGCACCGCCGACCTGGTCGCGGCGCGCCTCGCCGACTGGGGTATCCCGGTGCACCGCGGGCTCGGCGGCACGGGCGTGGTCGGAATCGTCAAGGCCGGCACGTCGAGCCGCGCGATCGGCCTGCGCGCCGACATGGACGCGCTGCCCATGACCGAATTCAACCGGTTTGCGCACGCGTCGAAGCACCCGGGCCGGATGCACGCCTGCGGCCACGACGGCCACGTGGCGATGCTGCTCGCCGCGGCGAAGCACTTCTC
>DAORSF010000258.1:0-4090 GCA_035443405.1 Burkholderiaceae bacterium
CCTCCAGCTGGACGCTCACCGCCCTGCCGCTGTTCATCTGGATGGGCGAGATCCTCTTCCGCACCCGGCTGTCGGAGGGCATGTTCCGCGGCCTGGCGCCCTGGCTGAACCGCCTGCCCGGCCGGCTGCTGCACATCAACGTGATCGGCTGCGCCATCTTTGCGGCAGTGTCGGGCTCGTCGGCGGCCACCTGCGCCACCATCGGCAAGATCACCCTGCCGGAGCTGAGGAAGCGCGGCTACCCCGACCCCATGGCCATCGGCACCCTGTCGGGCGCCGGCACGCTCGGGCTGCTGATCCCGCCGTCGATCATCATGATCGTCTACGGCGTCAGTGCCGACGTGTCGATCGCGCAGCTGTTCGTCGCGGGAGTCGTGCCGGGCATGCTGCTCGCGCTGCTCTTCATGGGCTACGTGGTCGCCTGGGCCCTGCTCAACCGCGGCGCGGTGCCGCCGGCCGACGACACTCTGAGCCTGCGCCAGAAGCTGTGGGCGTCGCGCAGCCTGATCCCGGTGGTGCTGCTGATCGGCGCGGTGCTGGGCGCGATCTACGCGGGCGTCGCCACTGCGACCGAGGCGGCGGCGATCGGCGTGGTCGGCGCGCTGCTGCTGTCGGCGGTGCAGGGCTCGCTCGATCGCCGCACCTTCGTCGACTCGCTGCTCGGCGCCACGCGCCTGTACTGCATGATCGCGCTGATCCTCGCCGGCGCCGCGTTCCTCACGCTGGCAATGGGCTACATCGGCCTGCCGCGCCAGCTCGCCGAGTGGATCGCGTCGCTGGGCCTGTCGCGCTTCGAACTGATCGTCGCGCTGGCGCTGTTCTACGTCCTGCTCGGGTGCTTCCTCGACGGCATCTCGATGGTGGTGCTGACGATGGGCGTGGTCCTGCCGACCGTTCAGGCCGCCGGCATCGACCTGCTGTGGTTCGGCATCTACGTGGTGCTGGTGGTCGAGATGGCGCAGATCACGCCGCCGGTCGGCTTCAACCTGTTCGTGCTGCAGGGAATGACCGGGCGGGAATTGCACTGGATCGCGCGCCAGGCCTTGCCGATGTTCGCGCTTATGGTCGCCGCGGTGCTGCTGATCTACGTGTTCCCTGAGCTGGTCACATGGCTGCCGCGGCAGATGCGGGCGACGGCCTGAGCCGCAGCGCAACGGAAATCGTCCGACCGCCGACCTGCGCTATCTTTGCGCCGATGCCTACCCTCTACCCGACCGCGGCGCTCCGGCGTCTCGAAAGTGCCTCGCTCGCTGCCCTGCCGGCCGGCACGCTGATGGCGCGCGCTGCCGCGGCCGTCGCCGATGCGACGGCGAAGCTCGCGCGTACCCTCGAACCGGGCCGCCCGGTGCTGGCGCTGGTCGGACCCGGCAACAACGGCGGCGACGCCGTGCTCGCGGCGCTGCTGCTGCGCGAACGCGGCTATGCGTGCAAGGCCCTCGCGCTGCGCCCGGACCGGGCGCCCGGCGGCGACGCGGGCGAGGCCTGGCGCCGGGCACGAGCCGCCGGCCTGCGCCTCGGGAACATGGAGGCGCTGCCGGAACTCCTTGCCGCCAATCCGATCGTCATCGACGGCCTCTTCGGCATCGGCCTCGACCGGCCGCTCGACGGTGACGCAAAGCGGCTGTGCGACGCCACCGCGCAGGCCGCGCTGCCGGTGATCGCGGTCGACGTACCGAGCGGCGTCGACGCCGACACCGGGGCGCTGGTCGGCGGACCGCAGGCGCCCGCGATGCACGCGTTGCGCACGGTGACCATGATCGCCGACAAACCGGGCCTGCACACCGGTGCCGCGCTCGACTGCGTCGGCGAGCTGAGCGTGGCGACGCTCGGCCTGGACGCGCAACGGATCGCCTTCGAGCGCAGCGCGCTCGACGAGCTCGGCACGCTCTTCGACGCTGCCTGCGCGGCCGCGGCGTGGCGACCGCGAACCCGCGACAGCAACAAGGGGAACTTCGGCACGGTGCTCGTCTTCGGCGGCGACACCGGCATGCGTGGCGCGCCGTTGCTGGCCGCGCGCGGTGCGCAGGCGATGGGCGCAGGCAAGGTGTACGTTGGCACGCCGCACGGCGAGGCCTTCGATCCGGCGCAGCCGCACCTGATGACCGCCCGGGGCAGCCCCGACTTCGCCGCTTACGACGCCGTCGTGATCGGCTGCGGCCTCGGGCAAGGCGCCGTCGCGCGCCAGCGCGTCGTGGACGCGCTGGCGTCGGCGCCGGCGCTCGTGCTCGACGCCGATGCGCTGAGCCTGGTTGCCGCCGAGCCGGCGATGGTCGGCCCGGGCGCCGCCGCCGCGCCGCCCGGCGCGCCGACGAGTGCTCCTTCGAACACGCCTGCGGCCTCGGCCGCACAAGCACGCCGCGTGATGACCCCGCACCCGCTCGAAGCCGCCCGGCTGCTCGGCTGCAGCGCGGTGCAGGTACAGGCCGATCGCCGCGCGGCCGCCGTCGCGTTGGCACGGCGCTTTGGCATGGTCGTGCTGCTCAAGGGCGCTGGCAGCATCGTCGCAACGCCCGGCGGCGCGTGGACGATCGTCGACGAAGGCGCTCCGGCGCTCGCGAGCGCCGGCACCGGGGACGTCCTCGCCGGCATGATCGGCACGCTGCTGGCGCGCGGCGCACCGGCCGCCGAGGCCGCGTGCGTCGCCGCCTGGCTGCACGGCCGCGCGGGGACTCGCTTCGAACTCGCGCACGGCCACGCCGAAGGGCTCGGCGCCGCCGAACTGCCGGCACTGCTGCGCGACACGCTGGACGAACTGGCCCTGACGGCCTGGAGACATCGATGACCCGCAACGCGGACCTGGACACTGCGTGGCGCGAGGTGGCACAACTCGCGCGCTCGGCCGGCGAAGTAGCGATCGGGCGGCTATTGCAGGGCGAGCCCGACCGCGGCCGGCGCCTGCGCATCGACGCGGCGCAACTGCACCTGGACCTGACCCGGCAGCGCCTGCCGGGCGATGCGCTCGCGGCGCTCATCGGGCTGGCCGAGGCCGCCCGCGTCGAGATGCGGCGCGACGCGATGTACGCCGGCGAGCCCGTCAATTTCACCGAGGGTCGCCCCGCGCTGCACGTCGCGCTGCGGGCACCGGCGCCGTCCGAAGGTCCTGGCGAAGCCTCCGGTCCGGCGCGCGATGGCATCGCCGGCGAGGTCGCCACGACGCTCGAGCGCATGGCGCGGTTCAGCGACGCCGTGCGCAGCGGCGCGTGGCGCGGCGCGACCGGCCGTCCGATCAGCGATATCGTGCACGTCGGCATCGGCGGATCGCATCTCGGCCCGCAGCTCGCCTGCGAGGCGCTCGCCGCGTATGCGCATCCGCGCCTGCAGTGCCGGTTCCTGTCGAACGTCGACCCGCAGGCCTTCGATCGTGCCGTGGCCGGGTGCGACCCCGCGACGACGCTGGCGATCGTCGCGTCGAAGTCCTGGCACACGCAGGAGACCGCCCGCAACGCGCTGGCACTGCGGCGCTGGTTCGCGGCCGGCGGCATCGACCAGCAGGGACTGCAACGCCACCTGGTCGGTGTCACGGCCAACGTCGACGCGGCCGTCGCGTTCGGGCTGGCCGAGGCGTCGATCTTTCCATTCCGCGACTGGGTCGGAGGCCGCTATTCGCTGTGGTCGGCGATCGGCCTGCCGGTCATGCTGTCGGTCGGGCCGGAGCATTTCCGCGACATGCTCGCCGGGGCGCACGCGATGGACCGGCATTTCGCGCAGGCGAAGCTGGCCGGCAACGCGCCGGTGCTGCTCGCGCTGGTTTCGCTCTGGAACACCATGGCGCTGCCCGGTTCGACTGAGGTGGTGGTGCCTTACAGCGATGCGTTGCGCAGCCTCACCGCCTGGCTGCAGCAACTGCAGATGGAGAGCAACGGCAAGCGCGTCGACCGCGAAGGCCGGCCGGTCGAAGGGCCGACCGCGCCGGTCGTCTGGGGCGGTCCGGGCACCGACGCGCAGCATTCGTACTTCCAGGCGCTTCACCAGGGCACCGGTGTGCACCCCGTCGACTTCGTCGTCGTCGTGCCTTCCGGGCGCGATCCCGAAGGGCGCGGCGACGCCCTGCTCGCCAACGCCCTCGCCCAGCGCGATGCGCTGCTGTACG
>DAORSF010000259.1:0-4056 GCA_035443405.1 Burkholderiaceae bacterium
CGATCGTGCCCACCGCCTGCATGATCTCGATCACCGAGTTGTTGAGTTCCTCGTTCTCGCGGATCGTCCGGTTCAGGCTCGCGACGCGGTCGTCGAGCAGGCGGTCCAGCGCATCGGCGAGACTCGCGAACTCGTCGCGACCGCTCCAGCGAACGCGCGCATCGAGTTCGCCGTCCGCCAGCGCCTCGAGGGTCGCCTGGATGCGCTCGATCGGCTCGCTGGCGGCGCGGGCAAGGCGTCGACCGTAGAGGAAGCCGCCCAGCGCGAGCAACGCGGCGAGCATCAGGACCACCGCCACGATGCGCACCGCCTGCGCCGGATCGAGCGCGTCCCGGCCGATGAGCCACGCGAGCGCGGCCGCGATCGCCGCCACGGCGAGCGGTACGCTGGCCAGCACGCCGATGCCGAGCCGAAGCTGCCGGGCGAACGAGCGGGCCGCCATCGCTCAGCGCCCCATCAGCGCATCGAACAGGCGCGCGGGATCGACCTCGTACCAGCCCTCGCCCGCCGAATCGTCTCGCTGCTCCCGACCGGCGCCGGCGCCGCTCGGGAGCCCGTCGACCGTCGCGGCCTGCAGCGCCGAAGCGAACGCGCAGTCGGGCGGTGCACCCCGCGCCGCGCGCCAGCACCCTTCCGCAAGCGGTTCGGGTGGCGCATCGACGAGCAGCGCCGCAGCCTGCGGCGGCTGCCCGACGACCAGCACGTCGTGCCGACGGATGACGCCGTCGGGATGCGGGATCGACGCCGGATCGAGGACGACCAGCGGCTGGCCGCGCAACTGCATCAGGCCGGCAACGCGATCCGGGGCAAGCGGCAACGGGTAGATCGCCGCGCCGGCGACGAACTCCATCGGCGTTCCCGCGGGCATCGCCACCGCGACACCGGCCAGGCGGGCACCGAAACGTTCGGCAGGCGGCGAACGGGATGCCGTCTCGACGGTCCGCTCCGTCGTCATCGGGCCGCAAACCTCAGTGCATCGAGCACCTGCGCATCGCTGTAGGGCTTGCCGATGAGCGCCTTGCCGCCCTGCATGCGCGCCCAGACCTGGTCGGCACGCTGGCACTTCGTCGACACGAACACCACCGGAATCGCGCGAGTCGCGGGATCGACCGCCAGCCTGCGGCAGGCCTGGTAGCCGTCCATTCCAGGCATCACGATGTCCATGAAGATGATCGCCGGGCGCTCGGCGCGCGCCTTTTCGAGCGCCTCTGCGGCGCTGCCCGCCGTGCTCACGCGCCAGCCGGCATCGGCGAGAATGGTCGACATGCGCTCGCGCGCCGTCGCCTGGTCGTCGACCACGAGGGCCGTGTTCGTCGCGTCCGCCATGCCCTCGGTCACTCCCTCGCACCGCGCGCCGCACGCACGCCGGCACCGGCGTCGCCTGCGGGCGGCTGCGGTCGCGCCGCCGCCTCGCCGCTGAGCCTGATCAGTCCGCGCAGGTCGTCGATCGCGAGCGACCGGCGCAACTGCTTGACGATCGCTGCTTCGAGCTGCTTGAGCGGCACCGGCTTGACCAGGTAGCTGTTGCAGCCGGCCAGCGCACCGCGCGCCAGGTCGAACGGAGACGAACGGCTGGTCAGGATGATGATCGGCGTGCCGCGATGCATGCGCCGGATCTGCCGCGTGAGCTTGTAGCCGTCGACGTCCGGCATCACGACGTCGACCAGTGCGAGGTCGTAGTGACGCTCGGACATGCGCTGGATCGCCTCGGCGGCGCTCGCCGCGACGTCGCAATCGACGCGCATCCGCGCGAACGCGACCGACAGTTGCTTGCGCACCGTCGGGCTGTCGTCGACCACGAGCACGCGAATCTGTGGCGATGCCGACTCGGCGTCGATCGGAAACGGCACGAGGTTCGAGGTCGCCTCGCCGCCGCGCGGCGGCCACGGCTGCGCGAGTTGCTCGGCCAGTCGCGTCGGCTCATTTGCGTGCCCGGGTGCGTGCCCGGGTGCGTGCTCGCTTGCGTATCCGGTTGCGTGCCCAGGTGCGGCGTGCTCCCACGCCTGCGCGGGCGCCGGCGCGGGAGCCTTCCGCGCCGAGTCGCCCTGGCGCGAGAGGCGCCCGGCTTCGCGAAGGAAGTCGCGCGTCGGCAAGTCGGCGTGCGACGGGATCGGTCCCGCGGGTCCCGCGACGTCCGCTTCCTGTGGCCCCCGCTGCGGCCCATCCGAAGGCGCGGCGGTGGTCGCGCCCGCCCCGCGCTGTGCCGCGTCCGTCGACTGCCGGGCATCGGCGTCGAGCAGTTCCATCTCGACGACGCGGTTCAGGATCGGCAGCAGTTGCAGCGTCAGACGATCGATCGAGATCGCGTGCCGGGCGCTGCTGGTCGCGCCGCGCGGCACCGCCGAAATCACCGGCAGGTCGCGGCCGAGCGTTCGCAAGCGCGCGACCGCGCGCAGCCCTTCCGGCTCGACCGGGTTCACGATCAGGATGTCCACGGTCTCGGGAACGAGCCGCGGCTCGAACACGAAGTCGAATCGGTTGTACTGGCTGTGCTTGAAGACGATCTCGATCAGTCGCACGTCGCGCGGATCGAGGCCGGCCGCGGCCACGCGATAGACCGGTCTGCTTGACATGGCTGAGGCGTCCGGAGCGTTCGTTATCGGCGCATTGTCGCTCCTCACGCGCCCGAACCCAAGTCGCGGCCTCGCCGCTGTCCCGCCGTTGCCACGCCGCGCCCGACGGCCGGCGCCGGTGCGGGCGCCGACGGCGGCCGGGTGGCGCGCGTTGCCGATGCGGGGCAACTCACGACACCGGGCCGTGCTAGCATCGGCCGCCTGATACGGAACGAGCACGGATGAGCCAGCGCGACTTCTACGGGTTCGACACGTTGTCGCTGCACGCGGGGGCCGCGCCCGATCGCGAAACCGGCGCGCGCGCGACCCCGATCTACCTGTCGACCGCGTTCGTTTTCCGCGACTCCGACCACGCGGCGGCGCTGTTCAACATGGAGCAGTCCGGGCACGTCTACTCGCGCATCAGCAACCCGACCGTCGCGGTGCTGGAGGAGCGCATCGCCGCGCTCGAGTCGGGCGTCGGCGCGATCGGCACCGCCAGCGGCCAGGCGGCGCTGCACCTGGCGATCGCGACGCTGGCCGGGGCGGGTTCGCACGTCGTCGCGTCGCGTGCGCTCTACGGCGGCTCGCACAACCTGCTCGACTACACGCTGCGGCGCTTCGGCATCGAGACCACCTTCGTCGATCCGCGCAGCCCGGACGCGTGGCGCGAGGCCCTGCGCCCCGAGACCCGGCTGCTGCTCGGCGAGACGCTCGGCAACCCGGGGCTGGACGTGCTCGACATCCCGACCGTGGCCGACATCGCACACGGTCACGGCGTGCCGCTGCTGGTCGACTCGACGTTCACGACGCCGTACCTGATCCGGCCCGGCGAGCTCGGCGCCGACCTGGTCTATCACTCGGCGACCAAGTTCCTGTGCGGGCACGGCACCGTGGTGGGCGGCCTGCTGGTCGACATCGGCCGATTCGACTGGGAAGCGTCGGGGCGCTTCCCGGAACTCACGCAACCCTACGACGGCTTCCACGGCATGGTGTTCAGCGAGGAGTCGACCGTCGCGCCGTTCCTGCTGCGGGCGCGCCGCGAGGGCCTGCGCGATTTCGGCGCGTGCCTGAGCCCGATGAACGCGTTCCAGATCCTCCAGGGCGTCGAAACCCTGCCGCTGCGCATGGCGCGCCACGTCGCCAATGCCGAGCGCATCGCGCAGTTCCTGTCGCAACACCCGATGGTCGCGCGCGTTTCCTATCCATCGCTGCCCGACCACCCCGACCACGCGCTGGCCCGGCGACTGCTGCCGCGCGGCTGCGGCGCGGTGTTCAGCTTCGACATGAAGGGCGATCGGGCGGCAGGGCGCCGATTCGTCGAATCGCTGCGCCTGTTCTCGCACCTCGCCAACGTCGGCGATGCGCGCTCGCTGGTCATCCATCCGGCGTCCACGACACACTTCCGGATGGACGATCGGGCACTGGCCGCTGCCGGCATCGGCGAGGGCACGCTGCGCCTGTCGATCGGCCTGGAAGATCCCGAGGACCTGATCGGCGACCT
>DAORSF010000260.1:0-4052 GCA_035443405.1 Burkholderiaceae bacterium
GCAGCGACTCCTGCCAGAACAGGCGCCTGAGCAGTTCGTCGGGCGGCAGCGCGAGCATCTCGTCGCCGGTGACCGTGCCGGCAAGCCGCTGCAGGCGGTTCCAGCCGTCGCCGTCGGACTCGGCGGGCCGTGCGTCGTCTTCCGGAAGCCGCTGCAGCAGCAGTCCGACGGCCCGCTCGCCGTTGGCCGCGAGCCACAGGCGGGTGGGGACCTGCTCGGAGCGCTGCATGTAGCGCTCGAGGACGGCGGCAACGGTCTCGTCCTCGAAGGGGACGATGCCCTGCCACGCCGGCTTGTCCGGCGCGCGTTCGCGCGGGTCGAGCGTGACGACGAAGCGCCCGCGCCCGTGCGCGTCGACCAGCGCCGGCAGCGACGCGCGGTCGGGGATCGGGGCGCCGTCGCGCAGCTTGGCCGTTGCGCGGTAGCCGCCGTCCGAGCGGTACTCGACGACGAACAGCGCGACCGGTCCATCGCCGTGGATCTGCAGTACCAGCGACCCGTCGAACTTCAGCGTCGCGCCGAGCAGCGCTGCCGCCGCGGACAACTCGCCGAGTCGGTCGCGAACTGGCGCCGGGTGCGCGTGGCGGGCGACGACCTCGCGCCACGCGCGATCGAGCGTGACCACCTCGCCGCGCACGGCAGCGCCGCGCACCAGGAAGCGCAGGACGCTGTCCCTCATGGCAGGCAAGGCGTGCGCGTCACGCCCGTCGGCGGCTTCAGCACCGCAGCAACGCGGAGCGGTAGTACTGAGCGCGTTCCACGTAGCGCTCGTTGCTCGCGCGCAGGTTCGCGACTTCTTCGTCGCCGAGTTGGCGAACGACCCTTCCGGGCGTGCCCATGACGAGGCTGCGATCGGGAATCGACTTGCCCTCGGCCACGAGCGCGCCGGCGCCGATCAGGCAGTCGCGGCCGATGCGCGCGCCGTTCAGAACGATGGCCTGGATCCCGATCAACGAACCGTCGCCGATCGTGCAGCCGTGCAGCATCGCCTGGTGGCCGACCGTGACGCCGTCGCCGATGCTCAGCGGCCAACCCGGATCGGTGTGCAGCACGCAGTTGTCCTGGACGTTGCTGCACGCGCCGACGCGGATCAGCTCGTTGTCGCCGCGCAGCGTGCAGTTGAACCAGATGCTCGCACCGGCGGCGAGTTCGACCAGGCCAATCACTTCGGCCGACTCGGCGACCCAGGCGGTCGGGTCGACGCGCGGCTCGCGATCGCCGAGACGGTAGATGGCCATTGCGGGAGATGTCCTGTGTCGCGGAGGCAGGCGCGTCGCCGACGCGCGTTCAGGCCGCAGTGTAAGCGATCCGGCGAGGCGGCGATCGTAGCGTGAACGGGTGTCTAGCGCGGCGGCGCGAGGTCGATGCCGAGCGCGCGCCGTCGCAGCCAGCGCAGGCTCGCCTCGACGTCCATGCCGCGACGTCCGCCGACGTTGACGGGACTGACCGGATGCAGGCCGGGGTTGCCGACGCGCGCGACCACGAACGAGAAGCTGTACCACGGTTCCTGCCCCATCCGCAGGTCGGTCAGCGCGATGCGGCCGTCGAGCTCGGCGAGGCGGTAGAAGCCGTGCGTGAAGCGCGCCATCCGCCGGACCGCCGGCAGGGTGCCGGCCGCATCGCGCAGCGCGTGGCCGTTCGCGAACGCGTCGAAGCGCATCGTCGGCGCGCGGTCGAGCAGCGAGCGGAAGCCCTCTTCGTAGCGGTCCTCGTGCATCACGACGACGCGCCACAGCAGCGTATTGAACGGCGCCGGGGTCACGAGGATGCGCGCGTCGCGCGCGGCGCCGCCATCTCGCGCCGAGAGCGTCTCGCGCACCACGCCGGCCACGTGCTGCTGGGCGAGCACGCTCCAGCCGAGGTAGAGCGTCGACAGCGCCAGGCCGAGGACGTTCCAGCGCTGGGCCGACGGACCGCCGCGCAGCGCGATCGCGATGCCCGCCAGCAGCGGCAGCGTGTACAGCGGATCGATGATGAACACGCTGCCGACGCCGAACGGGTGGTCGCTGAACGGCAGCGCGAGCTGCGTGCCGTAGACCGTCATGGCGTCGAGCAGCGGGTGCGTGAACAGCACCGCCCACACCGCGAGCCACCATCGACGGAAATTGCCCGGTTCGCCGGACGCGCGCGCGACCAGCCACGCGATCGCCGGCGACGCGAGCGTGACCCAGAACAGCGAATGGCTCTCCGCGCGATGCCGGGTCATGTTCATCACCGCGTCGCCGTAGTCGATCAGCGCATCCAGGTCGGGCAGCGTGCCGCAGACGCCGCCCCACAGCGCAGCCTTCCACAGCGCCGTCCGCCGACCCATCGCCGCGATGCCTACCGCGGCGCCCAGCGCGACCTGCGTGACCGAGTCCAAGGCCCGCTCAGGTTCTCAGGGCTCGGCTTGCCGCTCGCGTTCGCGCAGCACGCGACGCTGCACCTTGCCGGTGGTGGTCATCGGCAATTCGTCGATGAACTCGATCTCCCTGGGGTATTCGTAGGGCGCGAGCTTGCCGCGAACGTGCTGCTGCAGCTGGTCGACCAGCGACGGCGAAGCGACGTGCCCGGGCGCGAGCACGACGAACGCCTTGACCACGTTGCCGCGCTCGGAGTCGGGCTTCGGGACGACGGCGGCGTTGGCCACGGCCGGATGCCGCACCAGGCAGTTCTCGATCTCGCTCGGGCCGATCCGGTAGCCTGCCGCCTTGAACATGTCGTCGGCGCGCCCGCCGTACCACAGGTAGCCGTCGGGGTCGGCGGTGGCCAGGTCGCCGGTGCGGCACCAGTCGCCGCTGTACTTGCCGCGGGTCGCGGCCTCGTTTCGCCAGTAGCCGAGGAAGAAGACCGGATCGGGATGGCCGTGCCGATCGAAGCGATTCACGGCGATCTCGCCCAGCTGGCCGGGCGGCAACTCGCGGCCCTCCTCGTCGAGGATCGCGACCCGGTGCCCCGGATAGGCACGCCCGATCGATCCGGGACGCGCCGGCCAGCGCAGCGCGGAGTTGCCGACGACGTAGTTGACCTCGGTCTGGCCGAACATCTCGTTGACCGGAACGCCGAGGCTGTCGCGGCACCAGTCGAACAGCGCCTCGCCGACCGATTCGCCGGCGCTCATGATCGCGCGCAGCGCCAGCCGATGGCGCGTGCGCGGCTCGGGGGCGTGCTTCATCATCATCTTCAGCGCCGTCGGGAACAGGAAGGTGTTGGTGACGCCGTGGCGCGCCAGCAGCTCGAATGCGCGCTCCGGCGAGAAGCGGCCCCGCTGCGCGACGATCGCGCGGCCGAAGTACAGGCTCGGCAGCAGCGCGTCCATCAGGCCGCCGGTCCACGCCCAGTCGGCCGGCGACCAGAACACGTCGCGCGGTTTCGGAAACCAGTTCTGAGAGGCGACGAAACCGCTGAGGTTGCCGATCAGCGCGCGGTGCGGAATCAGCGCGCCCTTCGGCGGGCCGGTGGTGCCGCTGGTGTAGATCAGCACTGCAGGATCGTTCGCCAGTGTGTCGACCGTCGCGAAGCGGTCGCGTGCGCGCGCCAGCAGCGCGGCATACTCGTGCTCGTCGGCCTGCAGCGCCGGGCGGTTGCCCGCGGCCGGCACCACCACCAGGCAGCGCAGCGAATCGACGCGCGCGTCGCGCAGGTTGGCGAGGTACTCGGCGTCGACGATCGCCGCGGTGGCGTCGCTGTCGCGCAGCCGGTACTGCAGCGCGTCCGGCCCGAACAGGATCGACAGCGGCATCGCGACCGCGCCGAGCCGGTAGACCGCGATGTGCGCCACCGCGGTCTCGGGGCGCTGCGGCAGCACGATCGCGACGCGATCGCCTCGCCGCACGCCGAGCGCCGCCAGCGCGCTGGCCAGCCGGCTGGCGTCTTCGTGCAGCCGGCGGTAGGCGACGCGCTCGACGCGTCCGTCGCCGTGGTCGACGACGATCGCAGTGCGGCGTGCGTCGCGCGCCCAGCGCGCGCAGCACGCGTCGGCAATGTTGAAGCGCTCGGGGACGTGCCAGCGGAACTGTCCGTGCAGCTCGTCGTAGTCGTCGCGTGCCGCAATCCTCATGGCCGGTCTCCCC
>DAORSF010000261.1:0-4026 GCA_035443405.1 Burkholderiaceae bacterium
GAGACGGGGACCTGCAATGACGGCACTGGTAATCGGGCTGATCCTGTTCCTCGGCGCTCACTCGGTGCGCATCGTCGCCGACGACTGGCGCAGCGCCCGCGTCGCGGCGATGGGCGAGGGCGCCTGGAAGGGCGTGTACTCGCTGGTCTCGCTGGCGGGGCTGGTGCTGATCGTCTGGGGCTACGGCCTTTCGCGTGCCGCACCCGTCGATCTGTGGCAGCCGCCGGTGTGGACGCGTCACGCGGCGTCGCTGTTCACGCTGCTGTCGTTCATCCTGATCGCGGCCGCCTACGTGCCGCGCTCGCGCATCCGCGCGCTGGTCGGTCATCCGATGGTCGCCGGCGTGAAGCTGTGGGCGTTCGCGCACCTGCTGTCGAACGGCCGGCTCGCCGACGTCGTGCTGTTCGGCGCGTTCCTTGCGTGGGCGGTGCTCGACTACGCGTCGCTGCGGCGGCGCGACCGCGCGGCCGGCACCCAGCGCGGCGCCGGCGCGCTCGCCAACGACCTGACCTCGGTGGTCGCCGGCGCCGTGGCGTGGTTCGTGTTCGCGCTGTACCTGCACGCGCCGTTGATCGGGGTTCGGCCGTTCGGTTGACGCGAACGGTGCGCTGCGGGCGTCGGCCCGAGACCTCCGGACGAAGACCTCTGGGCGAAGCCCTGCGATCGATTGACGGTGAGTCGCCTGGGTGTTACTTTCGTGACACCTCGTCAATGTCCTCGCGATTCGCCATGTCGACCACCACGCTGAAGCTTCCGCCTGAGTTGAAGGCAAGGATCGCGCCGCTCGCGGAGGCCGCGGGCAAGACGCCGCACGCGTGGATGCTCGAAGCGCTACAGGCGCAGGTCGCGCTCGCCGACCTCCGGCAGGCGTTCGTCGACGAGGCCCGACGCAGCGCAGCCGAGGTCGACGCAGGTGGCCCGGTCTTTGCGATGGAGGAGGTGTCCGCCTATCTGAAGTGCCGCCTGCAGGGCAAGCACGCCAGACGCCCCGCGCCACTTCCGACGGGCAACGCCAAAGGGCGGAAGCGGGCAGGCCGGTCGAAGGATTGAGCGCGTGGCGCTGGTCGTCATCAGCGCACGCGCGCTTGCGGACCTCGAGCGGATCGTCGACTTCCTTCGCAGCACCGGCTCCGCAAACGCCGAAGCGGTACTGGCGAACATCGTCGACGCGCTCGAGGTGCTCGAGCGTCATCCGCTGATCGGGCGACCGGTCGACGACGCGCTGCGCGAACTCGTGATCGGATACGGACGCGCCGGTTACGTGGCGCTCTATCGCCATCGCCACCGGCTCGACCGCGTCGACGTCCTGGCAGTGCGCCAGCAACGCGAGGCGGGCTACGGCTGACCTGGTTTCCCGTCAGCCGAGCACCGCCGGCAACCGCTTCGTGAGCGCCTGCCGCGTGGCGGGCGCACCGCCGAGCAGTGCGAAGCCGAGCAGGTTCTCCTGCGCATCGACGAAGGTCGCCTCGAGGCCGCCGTCGTCGCCTTCGACGAAGCGCCAGCTGCCGTCGGTCCCGGGGGCGGGCGGCGCGACCGTCAGCGGCGCGGCCGGCGTCTTGACCACCACCGGCATCGCCGGGTAGCGCACGTCGGTCGGTTCGCCGGCCAGCGTCTTCGCCAGCGCGCGGGCCGCGTTCATCAGCGGCATCACGAAGGGCAGCACCTGGCCAGCGACTTCGGCGCAATCGCCGAGCGCGTAGACGTCGGGCGCGCTGGCGCGCAGCTGGCGGTCGACCACGACGCCGCGGTTCACCGCCAGGCCCGCGGCCTGCGCGAGTTGCGTGCGCGGCCGCAGGCCGATCGCCGACAGCACCGCATCGGTGTCGATCGTCCCGCCGTCGGCGAGCCGAACCCGCAGGCCGCCGTCGGCGCGCCGCTCGACCGACTGCGCGGTCGTGCCCAGCCTCAGGGATACACCCGCCGCGCCGAGCTTCGCCGCGAACGCGCGGCCAACCTGCTCCGGAACGAGCCGCCCGAGCGGCCAGGCCCCGGGGTCGATCGCGTCCACCTTGCGGCCGGTGGCCACCAGGTCGTTGGCGAACTCGCAGCCGATCAGCCCGGCGCCGAGGATCGTCACGTGCGTCGCCGGCTCGATCGCGTCGCGAAAGCGCGAGTAGTCGTCCAGGTCGTTGACCTGCATGACTGCGTCGGCGGCGTCGCCTTCGAGCGGCACCCGGATCGGGTCGGCGCCGAGCGCGAGCACGAGCTTCGCGTAGTCGAGCCGTTCGCCATCGGCGAACGCCAGCGCGTGGCCGGCGACGTCGATCGCCGCGACCTCGCGCCGCGCCATCACGGTCGCGTTCAGCTGGCCTGCCGCGGCCGCCGCATCGGCCGTCGACAGCGCCGCGGCGCTGCGCCCGCCGGCCAGCGCGTTCGACAGCATCGGCTTCGAATACACCGCACCGTCGTCACGCGTGACGATCACCAGCGGCGTCGCCGCGTCGAGCTTGCGAAACTCGCGGGCCACCGTGTAGCCCGCGAGTCCGCTGCCCAGGATCACGATCGGTGCCATGGGTCGTCGCCGCGATCAGGCCGTGATCTCGACCATGTCGAAGTCCGCCTTGGCCACGCCGCAGTCGGGGCAGGACCAGTCGGCCGGGAGGTCCTCCCAGCGGGTGCCGGGGGCGATGCCTTCCTCGGGCAGGCCCTTGGCCTCGTCGTAGATGAACCCGCAAACGATGCACTGGTATTGCTTCATGTCCGATTCTCCGTTTCGTTCAATGATGGGCTGGATTGCCGGCGCCGACTGTCGTTGCCGGATGTCGTCGCCGATTGTCGCTGCTCAGGCGGCCTTCTTCGACATGGCGTTCACGCGATCGAGGACTTCCTTGTACGCGTTGGCGTGCTTCTCCTCGACCTTCGCCAGCGCTGCGAAGCGCTTGGCGGCCTTCTCGAGCACGGCGCGGAACGCCTCGGCGTGTTCCTTCGACTCGGCGATCTGCTCGTCGAACTCGGCTACTGCGGCCTGGTTGCCTTCCTCGACCGCCAGGTGGCGGAACTTCGGGTACATCTCGGTGTACTCGTAGGTCTCGCCCTCGATCGCCAGCTCCAGCGCGCGCGCCGTGCTCAGCTTGTCCTTCGGGTACAGAAGGTCGAGGTGGCCGAACGCGTGCTGCACCTCCTGGTCGGCGGTGGCTTCGAAGTGGCGCGCGGTCTCTTCGTCGCCGGCGGCGCGGGCCACCTTCGCGAAGTAGCGGTACTTGATGTGGGCCATCGACTCGCCGGCGAACGCGGCTTCGAGGTTCTGGATGGTGATCGACTTCTTGTCCATGTCGCAACTCCTTGGGGTGCGGTTGACGATGGACGCAGTCTGCCCGTCGCGATAAAATCGGTCCAACGAATTAAACTGATCAATATGATCGATAAAAGCGATAATGGACCTCCCCGGCCGGCCGGCGCGCCGGCCCGCGCACCGCGCGATTCGCGTGCACGATCGTCCGAGCCGGCGGGCGCGCGCCCGCCATCGTTGCCGTCGGGCAGCGCGTTGCCGTCGCTGCGCCAGCTGTCCTACCTGGTCGCGCTCGCCGAGCGGCTGAATTTCACGCAGGCCGCGCAGGACTGCTTCGTCACCCAGTCGACGCTGTCGTCGGGGCTGAAGGAACTCGAGCGCACGCTGGGCGTGGCGCTGGTCGAGCGGGACCGCCGGCACGTGACGCTGACGCCAGTCGGCCGCACCGTGGTCGAGCGCAGCCGCGCCTTGCTCGGCTCCGCGCACGACCTGGTCGACGCGGCGCGCGCCGCCGCCGCGCCGATGACCGGGCTGGTGCGGCTGGGCGCCATCCCCACGATCGCGCCCTTCCTGCTGCCGCAGCTGGTGCGCGAGGCCCGTGCCCAGTACCCGGGGCTCAAGCTCGCGCTGCGCGAGGACCGCACGGCGGTGCTGCTCGAGCGCCTGCGCGAGGCCGAGCTCGATTTCGCGCTGATCGCGCTGCCGTACGAGACCAAGGGCCTGCTGGTGCGCGAGCTCTACGCCGAGGAGCTGTGGCTGATCACGCGGATGCCGGAAGGCGGGCGCGAGCCGCGCCG
>DAORSF010000262.1:0-4008 GCA_035443405.1 Burkholderiaceae bacterium
AGGAACGCTACCGATCGATTCAATAGAGTTGACATAATATACATTATGCGCAGTCTCGCGCAGAAGAGGCGGCCATCGATTGGCGCCCCCTCGAGCGCCGTGATCCCCGGGAGCTCATAGCTATACATTGTCAATATTTACAGTGCCTTGCAGTGCTTGCCGAAGAAATCACTTGATGTTCGATGCAGTGCAATCAGACTTCAGCTGCCACATCAGCAACATCGTGTAGTCAGTTGATTCCATGAACTTGCAGGCGTGGACCATTGGCGTGCGTGACGCCTTCGCCACCGTGTCTCCGGAGCCCGTCGCGCCGGCTGGACACCGGAGTCTGATCGACCCGGGCGGTTCGGCGCCGCGCGTGTACGGCACACCGGTAAAGTGTCGCGTTGCGCGGATGCGCATCGACCAGCGTGGACGGTTTCGCCATGGACAAGGACAAGCGTATCGGACTGATCGGCGTCGGGCTGATGGGCCACGGCATCGCGATCAACGTTGCCAGGCACGGTTACCGGCTCGCCTTCCTCGAGCATCCGGGCAACCAGCCGGTGGCCGACCTGGTGGCCGTGGGCGCCAGTCCGATGGCGAGCGCCGCGGCGCTGGCCGCCGCATCCGACGTGGTCATCCTGTGCGTGACCGGCACGCCCGAGGTCGAGGATGTCCTGTTCCGCAGCGACGGCGTGCTTGCGGGGTTGCGCCCGGGCATGACCGTGATCGACTGCTCGACCGCGATTCCTTCGTCGACGGTACGCATCGCGGCGGCGGTCGAGGCGGCGGGCGGCCGGTTCCTCGACGCGCCGATGACGCGAACGCCCAAGGAAGCCGCCGAGGGGCGCCTCAACCTGATCGTCGGCGGCGACCGCGCGCTGTTCGACGAATGCCGACCGCTGCTGGCGAGCTACGCCGAGAACGTCGTGCACGCCGGTCCGGTGGGCGCCGGACACCAACTCAAGCTGCTGCACAACTACGTGTCGCTGGGCTTCACGGCGGTGCTGGCCGAGGCGGCGGCGTGCGCGCGGCGCGCCGGCGTCGACAGCGACGTGCTGCTCGAGGTGCTGGCGAAAGGCGGCGGCAACGGCGTCGTGCTCGAGCGCATGCGCCCGTTCATCGAAACGCGCGACGACTCGGGCTTCCGCTTCACGATCGCCAACGCGCTCAAGGACGTCGGCTACTACACGGCGATGGCGGGCGAACTCGGCGCGGCCCGCGCGACCGCCGAGGCGATCCGCGAGACCTACGCGCGGGCCGCCGAGGGCCACGCGCAGTCGTCGATTCCCGAACTGGTCGACCTGCTCGCCGCCAGGGCATGAGCGGCCGACCGCGCCTCGCTCAGGCCCGCGAGCGACCGTCGATGCTGAGCGCGCCCGCCCCCCAGGCCACCAGGAAAAGCAGGCCGCCGGCGATGGCGATGTTCTTGTCGAACATGATCTTCTGCACCATCCGCTGCGCTTCGGGGACCGCCCAGAAGTTGTGGAACAGCAGCGCCGCCGCCAGCGTGAAGATCGCCAGCACGGCGGCCGCCACGCGGGTGCGGTAGCCGACCAGCACGGCAGTGCCGGCCGCCAGTTCGATGGCCAGCGCGATCGCTGCCAGCACCGACGGCATCGGCAGCCCTTTCGACGAGATGTAGCCGACGGTTCCGGCGAAGCCGGCGATCTTGGCCCAGCCGTTCGGAATGAACAGCCAGGCGATGCCGACGCGGCCGGCCAGTGGTGCGAATTTCTCCAGTGCGTCCATGTGACTCTCCTGTTCGGGACTGGTCGCCACCCTATCCAATGAAGCGATCGTTGATAATCCTGAGGTCGCTAATTCGACAATTCAGCAGGGCTTCACAATGGATCGCCTACGTCGCATGGCCGTCTTCGCGTCGGTGGTCGAGCGCCGTTCGATGCGCGGCGCCGCCGCCGAGCTGGGGTTGACGCCGTCGGCGGTCAGCCAGCACCTGCGACAGCTCGAGCGCGAGCTCGGTGTCACGCTGCTGCACCGGACCACGCGCAAGATGACTCCGACCGTGGCCGGCGAGCGCTACTACGAAGGCTGCGCCGAGATGGTCCGCGCGGCGCGCCTCGCCGACGAGCGCCTGGCCGAGCTGCGCGACGAACTGGTCGGCGAGTTGCGCCTCGCGGCGCCCGCCGGCTTTGCCGGGCCCATGCTCACCGGGCCGCTGGCACCGCTGCTCGCCGCCCACCCTCGCCTGCGCCTGACGCTGGTCCTGCACGACGAGAACATCGACCTGATCGAGCACCGGATCGACGTCGCGGTGCGCGTCGGCACGCTCGACGACTCGCGTTACGTCGCGCGTCGGCTCGCCGAGTGGCGTGCGGTGCTGTGCGCGGCGCCCGGCTACCTCGCCGCGCGCGCCGTGGTCGATTCGCCCGACGCCCTTGGTGCGCTCGACTGGCTTCTGCACGGCCGCGATGCCGGCACCATCGAACTGAGCGGGCCGGACGGCGCGACGCGCCGGCTGCGGGTCGAGGCTCGGCTCAATGCCAACAGCATGCCGGCGGTGCGCGAGTTCGCGCTGGCCGGGCTCGGCGTCGCGCTGCAGCCGGAGCCCGAGGTGCGCGCGCTGTTCGTGCAGGGACGGCTGGTGCAGGTGCTGCCAGCGTGGTCGACACCGCCGTTGGCGATCCACGCGATCACACCGCGACGCGACCCGCAACCCGCGAAGGTGCGCGCGGCGATCGCGGCCTTCCGCGACTACCTGGCGCACTAGGATTCGGGCGTGGATCCGCTCGCCCTCGTTCCCGACGCCTCGCCGCTGGTGCTGGCGTTGCTGGCCAGCCTGGTCGGCGGCGTGCTGGCAACCACCGTCGGCGCCCTGCCGGTGCTGGTGGTCGGTCGCTTGTCCCCCAAAGTCCACAATGCGATGCTGGCGTTCGCGGCCGGCGTGATGCTGGCGGCCACCGTGTTCTCGCTGCTGCTGCCCGGCTTCGCGCTGGCCGAGCCGCTGCTCGGCGGACCCAAGGCCGGCGCGCTGGCGGTGGTCGCGGCGATGGCCACCGGTGGCCTGGCGATGGCGGCGATCCACCGGCTGCTGCCGCACGAGCACTTCCAGAAGGGCCACGAAGGACCCGGCCGCCAGCGCGTCGCGCGGGTGTGGCTGTTCGTGCTGGCGATCGCCGTGCACAACTTCCCCGAGGGGCTTTCGATGGGGGTCGGCGCGGCCAGCGGCGACGCGGCGATCGGCTTGGGCGTCACGCTGGGCATCGGGCTGCAGAACCTGCCCGAAGGGCTCGCGGTGGCGATGTCGCTCGCCGGGCTGGGCTACAGCCGGATGCAGGCGCTCGGCGTCGCGGCGCTGACCGGTTCGGTCGAGTTGATCGGCGGTCTCGCCGGCGCGGGCCTGCTGGCGATTTCGACCGCGCTGTTGCCGGCGGCGCTCGCGTTCGCCGCCGGCACGATGCTGTTCGTGATCAGCGACGAAGTCATCCCGGAGACGCATCGCGCGGGCTTCGGCGATTCCGCCACCGCGGCGCTGTTCGTCGGCTTCGGCCTGATGTTCTTCCTCGACGTCGCGCTGGGCTGAGCCGGCGCGGGACCCGCGGGATCGTCCCTGCCGCGCCGCGAATGCGGTAGCCCGCCGGCGGTGGCGCCGCATCGGCGGGATTCCTCCCGCTTCGACGCGTTCCTAACATCGTTCCTGCCCAGGCCCCTTCCTGGCCAGTCCGGCTGGCCGAACGTCGCGCAGTGGCCTGAAGCATCAACGCAGGAGGACCACGTCATGAAGAACTTCGATCATCCGGCCGCCGCAGCCGCCGTCTGCCTCGCTTCATCGCTCGCGTTCTGCGGCAGCGCTTCCGGCCAGACCTGCTCGGGCGGACCGGACGGCGGCATCGACGCCACCGGCAACCTGTGCAACGCGGTCGCGGGCTTCTCCGCACCGCTGCCGGGGTCGGCGACCGACACGTCGTCCACGACGGCCGCCGCCCCGATGCGCCCGACCGCGGTGCCCGAGCGGCTGCGGGGCACGGCCGGCGCCGATCCGGCGCTCGCGCCGCAACCGACTCC
>DAORSF010000263.1:0-3996 GCA_035443405.1 Burkholderiaceae bacterium
GCGCCAGCGCAGGTAGCCCGCGCGCAGCTCCGGCGCGAGCAAGCCCCGCATCCCCTCGAGATTCGCGAACCAGAAGTGGATCGACGCGCGCTCGTCGCGCTCGAGCAGCGTGGGCAACGTCGACTCGCAATCGGCGAACAGGTCGCGGATCGCACGGGCGACGATCTCGCCGCGAGGGTCGTCGAGTGCCGCAAGCATCTGCTCCCACTGCGGCCCCAGCAGCGCCGCGGCTCGCCGTTCGCCGAGCTCGTGAAGAATCAGGGTTTCGGTCTCGGCCGTCGCGATGCGCTCGAGCGCCCCCTCGCGATCGTCGTCGACGCGCCACGCGTCGACTGCGGCGCACAAGCCCTCGGCCGACGGCCGCTGCTGCGACAGCTCGAGCCGCGTGCCGAGCCAGCGCCGCAGCACGTCGCGCCGCACCAGCACCTGGTCGCCGCGGCTGGCCGCCATCGGCGGATTCATGCCGCGCGCGTGCTCCCGGCCGGTGACGACGATCGTGGCGCCCTCGCGAGCGTGCGACTCGATGCGTTCCGCGAGCACGAACTCGGGCCTGCGAAAGCGACCGAGCCCGGCGGCATAGATCAGCCCGAACTCGTCGAGCCGCTCGTTGGCGGCCGCCTCGTCGAACGCGTCGAGCCCGCTCGCGATCGGCAGCTGCGCGAACGACGGATCGGCCTGCCCGGCGAGCGCTTCCCAGAGCGACTCGCGGGTCGCGATCCATCGGCCGACCTCGCCGCGATCGGGCAGCCGGTCCAGTGCCAGCCCGCGTTCCCAGCGGAAGAACTCGCGCATCTGCAACAGGTAGGTGCACAGCGACAGGTCCTGCGCGTGCACCGCGTCCGCGAGGTCGCAGTTGCGCTGGACCGCCGCTGCCAGGTCGTCGAGGACGGTGCTCAAGGGGCAGGCCTACGCGACGTAGCGTTTGCTGGCGCGGCGCCGCCCCGGCTTCGACTTCTGGATGATCACGCCCCGGACGGCCGACAGATCGGCGATCGGGAGGTCGGGGTAGGCGGGATTCAGGGGCCGCAGCATCCAGCCGCCGGCCGCGTCGCGCGCGAGCTGGCGGAAGATCCACTCGTCGTTGCAGCGCGCGAAAACGAACGAGCCCTCGGTGGCGAGGCCGTCGGGTTCGATCACGATGATCTCGCCCTCCGCGAATTCGGGCAGCATCGAGTCGCCGAGCACCATCAGCGCGAACGACTCGCCCGACGAGCAGCCGCCGACGGCGTCGCGCGCTTCGCCGGGCGCAGGATCGTCGAGCGCCTCGACGCGGATCGGGAAGACCCGCTTCGGACCGTCCGCCTCCTGCGCGTCCACTTCCCGCTCAGATGTAGAGCTGGATGTCGGCCGAGCCGGCAAAGTCGAGGAAAGTGGTCGCACCGCCGAACTCGATGCCGTCGATGAACTCCGACGGCTTGAAGTCGAACAGGTCGACGGTCATCTGGCAGGCGATGAACTTGACGTCGGCCTCGAGGCACAGCGAGCGAAGCTCCTCGATCGACGCGACGCCCTTGGCCTTCATCTTGTTCTTCATCATCATCGTGGCCATCGCCTCCATCCCCGGCAAGGCCTGCACCAGCACCGGCATCGGCACCGGCATCGGCATCGCCGGGTTGGCGAGCGGACTGATCCTGATGCCGCTCACGTCCTTGCGCAGCAGCGCGAGCCCGTAGAACGTACAGAACACCTGGACCTCGTAGCCCAGCGCAGCTGCGGTCGAAGACAGGATCAGCGGCGGGTACGCCCAGTCGAGCGTGCCCTTGGTGGCGATGATCGCCATCTTCTTCTGCGTCATGCGTGTGCCTCTATCGAATTCGCGTTGAGATCCAGGTCGTCCCGGCGGACGAGCGGGCCGCGCCTGCTCGCCTCTGCATGCTTTCCGTGCTTACTTCTTCTTGATGAGGAACACGTAGTTGCCCGCCTCTTGCCCGGACGACAGCAACTCGTTGCCCGTCTGCTTGGCGAAGGCCTCCATGTCCTTGACCGAGCCGGAATCGGTCGACGTGACGCGCAGCACCTGCCCCGTGCTCAGGTCGTTGAGCGCCTTCTTGGTCTTGATGATCGGCAGCGGGCAGTTCAGGCCGCGCGCGTCGAGTTCCTTGTCGAAATTCATCGTCGATACTCCTTCGTTGATCGATCGGCGTTCGCCGCCGCGCCACGGGCGCGCGGCCGCCAGCGAGAGCCTGACCGGGAATTACGCGCGATCACCGGCGCCGCGTCCATACCCTGGACGGGTAAGCAGCCCCCTGGGCCGTTCAGTATCCGCCCTTGCCGAACGGCTTGACCAGGCCGGCAACGCGCGGACCCTGCCGGGCCGGCTGGTTCGGAAACAGCTCGTAGAGCCGTGTCTTCCAGTCCGTGCCCGGGTGCGATTCGTCGAAGTCCTTGACCATCGCCCGGAAGTTCGGCGTGTGGCCGTCTTCCTGGAAGCGCTCCCGCAGGTAGGCGATCACCGTCCAGTGGTCTTCGGTCAGTTCGATGCCCTCGGCCTGCGCGATCGCGCGAACCGCCTCTTCGCTGAAGTCGGATTCGAGCAGGAAGCCTTCGTCGTCCGCCTCGACCTCGACGCCGTTGATCAGGTACCCCAATGTCCGTCCCTCTTCGTTTCCGGTCAGAATTGCCAGCCGAACGCGACGCCGAGCGAGTTCTGGCTCATGCGGAGATCCGCCGTGCCGCCGCCCAGGGTCGGGGGAAGACCACCGCTGACGGTCTTCTTGAATCCGTGCATGTAGGCCACGCTCAGCTCCTTGCCGCCGCCGAGCTGCCAGGTCGCGCCCAGGGTCAGGTGATTCTCGATGACGCCGGGCGCCAGCATGTTGAAGAAGACCTCGTCCGACGGAATCGGCTGGCGACCGGTGCTGTAACCGCCGCGCAACGTCAGCTTCTCGTTCATCGCGTAGCTCGCGCCGATCTTGAACACGGTCATGTCTCGCCAGCCGAAGCCGGGACCACCCTCGGCACCCAGCGGCAGCATCACGTTGCCGGTGTCGCCCACCGCGGCGACGCCGCTGTAGTCGATCTGCTGCACGTCGGCCGCGATCGTCAGCTTCGGGGTGGCCTTGAACGCGACGCCTACGCCGTAGTTCGCGGGGATGTCGAAGTCGCCGGCGTCGGGGAAGAGCCCCGCGTAGTCGTCGAACTTGCTCATCCGGGTCTTGCTCTGGTACGTCGCGCCGACCGTGACCGTGTTGCTGACGCGCCCGGTCCAGCCGATCCGCACGCCCCAGCCCGACGACGAATCCTCGCCATTGTTGGTGAGCTTCGCCGGATCGGACGACATCATCGCGAACGGCTGCAGGCCATAGGCCGAGAACCGCTGGTGCGCCAGGTTCAGCGAGATGCCGACCGAGTGGTCCGGCGTGATCTTGTACGCCACGGTCGGGGCGATGAACAGCTGGGTCAGGTCGACACCCGTGGTGCCCGTCACGCCGAATGCGGAGAACGGCGATCTCTCGTAGGTGGTGTTCATGCCACCGTTGCCGTACACGACCACGCCCACCGACAGGTTGGGGTTGACCATGCGGTTGTAGCCGAAATCCGGGACGAAGAACTTGCTGCGGCCGTCGCCGTCGTAGGTGCCGTCCAGGCCGGCGCCGTTGCCGCCGATCTCCGCTTCGCGCGCCGGCATGAAGACGTCGAGGCCGACGTCCATCCGGTTGCCGACCCAGGCCATGCCGGCGGGGTTGGTCGCCGCGGCCATCGCATCCTGCGGCAGCGCAATGCCGACGCCTGCCATGCCTTTCGACTTGATCCCGTACCCGTGCGAGAAGTAGCCGTTGGTCGCGTGACCGAGCGCGGGCGCCATACAGCCGGCGACCACCAGTGCAATCTGACTGATCCTGAACTTCACGTTGTCTCCCGCAGCCTCGTTGTCGATTCCGGCGCGAAGCCCCTGCCCGCGTCGGCCGTTCCGCATGTTCCGACCCCGCCTGGAGGGCGTCCATAACCCATAGGATGAGTGTGGTATTACCTGATTGGGGTATGGGGTATCCCGCA
>DAORSF010000264.1:0-3995 GCA_035443405.1 Burkholderiaceae bacterium
GAACCCGTCGATCGGCCCGTCGCCCTGGGCGAGCAGGTCTATCACACGCTGCGCGCCTACCTGCGCGACGGCGCGATCGCCCCGGGCCAGCCGCTGCAGGAAGTGCAGCTGGCGAACCAGCTCGGGGTCTCGCGCACACCGGTGCGCGAAGCGCTGGCGCGGCTGGCCAGCGAAGGCCTGCTGGTCTCGGGCGGGCGCAGTTTCATGGTGCCGGAGCTGACGCTCGCCGACGTCGACGACATCTACGAGGTCCGCTTCCTGATCGAGCCGGCCGCCACCCGGCGCGTCGCCGAACGCACCGCGGACCCTGCGCTGCGCGCTCCGATCGAGGCCGCACTGGCCGAAGCGCGCGCGGCGCATCGCGCGGACGACGGCGAGGCCTTCCGCGAGAGCCACGTCCACTTCCGCAGCGCCTGGCTTTCGCTGGTGCCGAACCGGCGCCTGGTCAAGGTGATCGAGCAGTACGCCGACCACATGCAGCGCATCCGCGCGCTGACGCTGGACGACCCCGCGATCCGCGCGATCGTGCTGAACGGCTTCGAGCGCGTCACCGAGGCGCTTCGCAGCGGCGACGGCGACGCCGCCGCCGACGCGATGCGCGAACACCTGACCCAGGCCAAGCGCGCGTTCATCACCGCGGTCGGCCTCGACAAGGCCACGACCTGAATCCGGGAGCCACCATGCGCTACAAGGCCGAAATCCCCTACGGTGCCTACTGGAGCACGCCATTCGCGCGCTGGCAGGGCAGCTTCGCCAACCTGAACAGCGTCGAGTTCGCGGCCCACGTCGCACGTTCGGAGCTGGCGAAAAGGAAGATCGACCCGAAGGCGTTCGACTACGGCGTACTCGGCATCTCGGTGCCGCAGAAGCACTCGTTCTACGGAATGCCCTGGCTTGCCGGGATGATCGGCGCCGGCCACGTCGGCGGCCCGACGCTGATGCAGGCCTGCGCCACCGGCGTGCGCACATTGCTGGCGGCAACCCAGGAGGTCGAGGTCGGCATGGCCAGCGTCGCACTGGCGATCAATTGCGACCGCACGTCGAACGGTCCCCACCTCTATTACCCCAACCCGCGCGGCCCGGGCGGCACCGGCGCCGCCGAGGACTGGGTGATGGACAACTTCAACTGCGATCCACTCGGCCCGCACGCGATGCTGGTCACCGCCGAAAACGTCGCGAAGAAGCACGGCATCGGCACGGCCGCACAGCACGAGGTGGTGCTGCGACGCGAGGAGCAGTACCGCGACGCGCTCGCCGACGGCGCCGCGTTCCTGAAGCGCTTCATGACGCTGCCCTTCGACGTGCCGGCACCCAACTACCGCAAGAGCGCCGGCACGCTCGAGGCCGACGAAGGCGTGTCGCGCTCGACACCCGAGGGACTGGCGAAGCTCGAGCCGGTTTCGAAGGGCGGCTCGATCACCTACGGCGGCCAGACGCACCCCGCCGACGGCAACGCCGCGATCGTCGTCACCACGGCCGCGCGCGCGCGCGAGCTCTCGGCCAACCCGAAGATCGCGGTGCGCCTGCACGGCTTCGGCCTCGCGCGGACGACGCTCGCGCACATGCCCGAAGCGACGGTGCCGGCAGCCAGGCGCGCGCTCGAGCAGGCCGGACGATCGATCGCCCAGATGGCGGCGATCAAGACGCACAATCCGTTCGCGGTCAACGACCTCTACTTCGCCAGGGAGACCGGCGCCGACCTCGCGTCGATGAACAACTACGGCTGCTCGCTGGTCTGGGGCCATCCGCAGGCACCGATGGGTACGCGGGCGATCATCGAGCTGATCGAGGAGCTGGCGATCCGCGGCGGCGGCTTCGGGTTGTTCACCGGCTGCGCGGCCGGCGACACGGCGATGGCGGTCGTGATCGAAGTCGGCGACGCCTAGCCGCGCGGGCGACCAGCGGCGGAGCGCAACCATGCAGCTGCACGAATGGATCCACCATCATGCCGGGCGCACGCCCGAGCAGTCGGCGATCCGCTCTCCCGGGCAGTCGCTGAGCTACGCAGCGCTGGCCCGGCGAATCGACCAATACGCCGCGGGCCTGGCCGCCGCCGGCGTCCGGCGCTCGGGCTGCGTGGCCTTCCTCGGCCTGAACAGTCCCGAAGAGGTCGCGCTGCTGTTCGCGTGCGCGAAGCTCGGCGCGATGTTCATGCCGCTGAACTGGCGGCTCGCCGCGCCCGAGCACCGGCAGATCCTCGCCGACTGTCCGCCTTCGGTCCTGTTCGCCGAGCCGCAGTTCGTCGCGCACGCGGACGCGTTCCGGGCGACGTGCACCGCCGCCGCGATGGTCACCTGGGGCGCCGCACCGCAGGGGTGGACCGCCTGCGAGGACTTCCTCGCGCGCGCGAACCGCCCTGCCCCGCGCGACCTGCAGGTCGGCCCGCAGACGCCGCTGCTGGTCTGCTACACGTCGGGATCGACTGGCCGACCGAAGGGCGTCGTGCTGACGCAGGATGCGATCGGGTGGAACGCGCTCAACAGCGTGGCGATGCACGACATGACTGCGGACGACCGCGTGCTGACCACGCTGCCGTTGTTCCACGTCGGCGGGCTCAACAACCAGACCACGCCCGCGCTGAAGACCGGCTGCACCGTCGTGCTGCACCCGAAGTTCGACGTCGAGACGACTTTCGACGCGATCGAGCAGGAGCGCATCACGCTGACCGTCCTGGTGCCGTCGCAACTCGACGCAATGATGGCCCACCCGCGCTGGCCGCTCGCGGACTTCTCCAGCCTGCGAATGATCACCACCGGGTCGATGATCGTTCCCGAGAGACTGATCCGCGCGGTGCACGCGCGCGGCGTGCCGCTGGTGCAGGTGTACGGCGCCACCGAGACCTGTCCGATCGCCGCGTGCCAGAAGGCCGCCGACGCCCAGCGCAAGATCGGCTCGGCCGGCCGGGCCGCCGCGCACTGCCAACTCCGGATCGTCGACGAGGCGGGGCGCGATGCGGCGCCGGGCGCCACCGGCGAGATCCTGGTGCGCGGTCCCAACGTGATGGCGGGCTACTGGAATGCGCCGCAGGCCACCGAGGCGGTGCTGATCAACGGCTGGTTCCACACCGGCGACATGGGCCATCAGGACGCCGACGGTTTCCTCTATGTCGACGGCCGCCGCAAGGAGATGATCATCTCCGGCGGCGAAAACATCTACCCTGCCGAGATCGAGAACCTGCTGATGGAGTCGCCCGACATCGCCGAGGCGTCGGTGGTCGGCTGGCCGGACGAACGCTGGGGCGAGATCGTCGTCGCGGTCGTCGCGCCGCAGCCGGGGTGCCAGCTCACCGAGGCCGGCGTGCTTCAACGACTCGAAGGCCGGATCGCCCGCTTCAAGCATCCGAAGAAGGTGGTTTTCATCGACGCGCTGCCCAAGACTGCGCTCGGCAAGGTTCGCCGCGACGAAGTCCGGCGGCTCGTCGCCGGCAATGCGGTCGCCGGCTGACAACGGAGCTCCCGCCATGACCCTCAAGATCGGCATCGACGTAGGCGGCACCTTCACCGACTTCGTCGTCACCCGCGACGGCGCCGAACCGGCGATCTTCAAGTCGCTGTCGACGCCCGCCGACCCTTCGATCGCGGTCGTCGACGGGCTCACCGACATCGCCGCGAGCATGGATCCGCCAATGCCCCTCGAGGCGTTCGCCCGGACGATCGACACGATCGTTCACGGCACGACGGTGACCACCAACGCGACGCTGACGCACAACGGCGCGAAGTGCGGCCTGCTCACCACGCATGGCGTGCGCGACGCGCTCGAGATGCGCCGCGGCATCCGCGAGGAGCAGTACAACAACCGCTACACGAACGTGAAGCCGCTGGTGCCGCGCTACCTGCGCGCCGGCATCGGCGGCCGCCTCGACCGTGTCGGCGCCGAGACGGCGCCGCTGGACGTCGACGGGGTGCGCGAGGCGATCGAGCTGTTTCGCCGGGAAGGCGTGCAGGCGGTGTCGATCTGCTTCATGAACTCGTTCGCCAACCCGGCGCACGAGCAGG
>DAORSF010000265.1:0-3984 GCA_035443405.1 Burkholderiaceae bacterium
GTGTCGGCCAGCGTGCCGTCGAGGTCGAAGAAGACGGCCAGCGGCCGCGCAGCACCCGCCATCGGGCTCAGCCAGCGCGCCGGAACGCGGCGAGGTAGTTCACGCCGACGTCGGTCGGCTCGAGGCGGTAGCGCTGGGTGATCGGGTTGTAGGTCATGCCGCTCATCGAGACCGGCTCGAGGCCGCTGCGCCGCGCGGCGCCGGCGAGTTCCGACGGCCGGATGAACTTCTCGTACTCGTGCGTGCCTCGCGGCAGCATCCGCAACAGGTACTCCGCGCCGACGATCGCGAACAGGAACGCCTTGGCGTTGCGGTTGATCGTCGAGAAGAACACCCAGCCGCCAGGAGCGACGAGCCTTGCGCACGCGCGCACCGTCGACTCCGGGTCGGGCACGTGTTCGAGCATCTCCATGCACGTGACCACGTCCCAGGCCCCGGGCTCGCGGGCCGCGAGATCCTCGGCGGCGATGCGTTCGTAGTCGACGGCGACGCCGGTCTCGAGCGCGTGCAGTTCGGCGACCTGAAGCGAACGCTCGGCAAGGTCGATGCCGCGCACCCGTGCACCGCGCTGCGCCATTGCCTCGGCGAGGATGCCGCCGCCGCAGCCCACGTCGAGCGCGCGCTTGCCGGACAGGGCGGCGAGCCGGTCGATCCAGTCGAGCCGCAGCGGGTTGATCTCGTGCAGCGGCCGGAACTCCGAGTGCGGATCCCACCACTTGGCCGCGAGCGCCTGGAACTTGGCGAGCTCGGCGGGGTCGACGTTGGCGGGGCGGTCGGAGCGAACGGTGGTCACGGCGCAGTCGGAAAGAGGCTCGAATCGCGATTCTACGGGACGAAAAAAAACCCCGCCGAAGCGGGGTTCCGGCCGCGGCCGGCCGGACGAGCCGGCCGGGCGACGAGATCAGCGACGCGTGCGCGTGCCGACGACCTCGACCTCGACGCGACGGTTCTTCGCGCGACCCTCGCGGGTACGGTTGTCGGCCACGGGCTGCTTCTCGCCCTTGCCTTCGGTGTAGACCCGGTTGGCCTCGATGCCCTTGCTGACCAGGTAAGCCTTCACCGCTTCGGCGCGACGCACCGACAGCTTCTGGTTGTAGGCATCGCCACCGACGCTGTCGGTGTGGCCGACGGCAATGATCACCTCGAGCGTGACGCCCGCCAGCTTGCCAGCGAGGTCGTCGAGGCGAGCCTTGCCTTCGGGCTTGAGAACGGCCTTGTCGAAATCGAAGAACGTGTCGGCAGCGAACGTGACCTTTTCGCTGGTCGGGGCCGGGGCCGGCGCGGGTTTCGGCGCGGGGGCCGGAGCCGGAGCCGGGGCGGGGGCCGGAGCCGGAGCCGGAGCCGGCATCGGCGCCGGCGGCGGGGCCTTCGGCAACAGGTCGTCGTCGCAGCCGACGAAGGCGTCGGCCGGCGTCCAGTAGCCGGTGTGCACGCACAGGCCCGAGCCGCTCTTCACGGCCGTGCGATCGGGACTGACGACATAGCCCGTCTTGTTGGCGGGGGCGGTCTGCGAAAACGACACCAACGGAGCCGCCAGCATCGCCGCAGCGACGACGCAAGCCAGTTTGGCCGGTTTGTTCATGTTTCTCCTTTCGGTAGAACGCAATTCTGGATTCGACGCTGACAGGCGCAAGGCGGCCCGGATTCAGACCTGACCTGACAAAATTTCGCCGACACGATTGTGCCATAGGGCAGTACGCCCAACCACCTCGGCGATCTCAAATCTGACGGTATCGTTACGCAATTGTCGCTTTCGGACAACATGCGTGCCGGCTACCCAGACGTGCTGGATGTGCTCGCGTCCGCAGCCGTAGATCAGCTGCGAAACCGGGTCGTAGACGGGCGCGAGTTCGGCGCCCGACAGGTCGATCGCGACCAGGTCCGCCTGCTTGCCGGGCTCGATCGAACCGATGCGGTCGTCCATGCCGAGCGCACGCGCGGCGTCGAGCGTCATCGCCCGCAGGGTGCGCGCTGCCGGCCAGGCTTCGGCGTTTCCCGAATGTCCCTTGGCGAGCAGCGCGGCGGTGCGCGCCTCCGCGAGCAGGTCGAGGCGGTTGTTGCTGGCCGAGCCGTCGGTGCCGATGCCCACGCCGATGCCGAGTTCGTGCATGCGCGCCGCGGGTGCGATGCCGCTGGCGAGCTTCAGGTTCGAATGCGGACAGTGCGCGACCGACGCGCCGCTGTCGGCGAGCAGGCGCAGGTCGGAATCCGACACGTGCACCGCGTGCACCGCGATCAGTTCGGGGCCGACGACGCCGAGCGCGGACAGCCGCTCGAGCGGGCGCATGCCGTGGCGCGCCACGCTGGCCTCGACCTCCTCGCGGGTCTCGTGCACGTGCGTATGGATCGACAGGCCGAGTTCGCGTGACAGCGTGGCGATCCGGCGCAGCACCTCGTCGGTGACCGTGTAGGGCGCGTGCGGCGCCAGGCAGAAGTCGACCAGCGGCTCGTCGCGCATCCTGTCGCGCAGGTCGAGGCCCTTTCGCAGGTAGTCGCCGGCGTCGCTGGCGTAGGCCGACGGGAAGTCGATCACGATGATCCCGTGCACGCTGCGCAAACCGAGCCGTTGCGCCGCCTCG
Organism: Burkholderiaceae bacterium; assembly: GCA_035443405.1. GTDB lineage: Bacteria > Pseudomonadota > Gammaproteobacteria > Burkholderiales > Burkholderiaceae_E > Zeimonas. The sequence continues at coordinate 2,580 of DAORSF010000265.1, forward strand.
ATCGCGGCTTCCGGGAAGAAGTACATGTCGTTCACGCACGTGACGCCGCCGAGCAGCATTTCGTGGAACGCCAGCATCGATCCGTCGCGCACGAACTGCGCGCCGACCAGCCTCGATTCGAGCGGCCAGATGCGCTGGTGCAGCCAGCGGTGCAGCGGCAGGTCGTCGCCCACGCCGCGCAGCAGCGCCATCGCCGCGTGGGCGTGCAGGTTGACGAACCCCGGCACGAGCAGGTGGTCGGGCAGCGGCATCGTCTCGGCCTGCGGATAGCGCCGTTGCGCCTCGGCCAGCGGCAGCAGCGCGGCGATGCGGTCGCCGTCGACGACGACGGCGTGGCCGGTGAGGACGTCGTGCGGGACACCGGCTGCCCGCGGAGCGGCGGATGCGTCGGCGAGCGGGGCGACCGGCGCGATCCACTGCGGGGCGAGCAGTACAGGGCTTGGCAAGGCGTGATCCGGACCTGGCGGCTGCGGGCGGGGTGCCCGCGGCTCCCGGCGCGATTTAAGCACAGGCGCGGCGCCCGCCGGTGCACGGTCCGGAGCGCGAGGTGCGACATGTTAAAATTCAAAGGTTTAGCTGCGCTCTCCCGATCGCGCTCCGCCGAGATTCCGACCCATGGACCAGTTCGCCAAAGAAACGCTTCCGATCAGCCTCGAAGAGGAGATGCGCCGCTCGTACCTCGACTACGCGATGAGCGTGATCGTCGGGCGCGCGCTGCCCGACGTGCGCGACGGCCTCAAGCCGGTGCACCGGCGCGTGCTGTTCGCGATGCACGAGGTGAACAACGTCTGGAACCGACCGTTCGTGAAGTGCGCGCGCATCGTCGGCGACGTCATGGGCAAGTACCACCCGCACGGTGACGCGTCGATCTACGACACGCTGGTGCGCATGGCGCAGGACTTCTCGCTGCGCTACCTGCTCGTCGACGGCCAGGGCAACTTCGGCTCGGTCGACGGCGACAACGCGGCGGCGATGCGCTACACCGAGTGCCGGCTGCAGCGGCTGGCCGGCGAGATGCTCGCCGACATCGACAAGGAGACCGTCGACTTCCAGCCGAACTACGACGGCAAGGAGAGCGAGCCGACGGTGCTGCCGGCGCGCATCCCGAACCTGCTGATCAACGGCTCGGCCGGCATCGCAGTGGGCATGGCCACCAACATCCCGCCGCACAACCTCGGCGAGGTCGTCGAGGCCTGCCTGGCGCTGCTGCGGCGACCCGAGACCACGATCGACGAATTGATCGAACTGGTGCCGGCGCCCGACTTCCCGACGGCGGGCATCATCTACGGCGTGCAGGGCGTGCGCGAAGGCTACCGCACGGGGCGCGGGCGGGTGGTGATGCGCGCGACAACGCACTTCGAGGAGATCGACCGCGGCAACCGCAGCGCGATCATCGTCGACGAGC
>DAORSF010000266.1:0-3977 GCA_035443405.1 Burkholderiaceae bacterium
CCTATTGGGACGACATCTACGTCCAGTACAAGGGCCAGGTGCTGAAGTCGTCGGGCCACGGCTTCTCCGGGATCCGCCGGCTGACGCTGCTGCAGATCCTTCAGCGTCGCGCCGACGCGCTCGGCATCGACGTGCGCTACGAGACCGAGGACGCCGGGGTGCACACGCATCGCGGCGCCGACCTGGTGGTCGCCGCCGACGGCATCAACAGCGTGGTCCGCGAGGGCTGGAAGGAGCACTTCGAGCCGAGCGTCGACCTTCGCAGCAACCGCTTCGTCTGGCTCGGCGCGAACATGGATCTGCCGGGCTTCTACTACAGCTTCCGCGAGGGCGTCGGCGGCATCTGGAACATGCACGCCTACCAGTACACGCCAGGCGAGAGCACGATCGTCATCGAGACGACCAACGACGCCTTCCTGGCGTCGGGGCTCGGCATCCAGGACGAGGCGGCCACCGCGCGCCTGGTCGAGAAGATCTTCGCCGACGACCTGAACGGCGCGCGCGTGCTCACCAACCGTTCGTTCTGGCGGCAGTTCCCGACGATCACCTGCCGAACCTGGCGTTACCGCGACGGCGACACGCCGTTCGTGCTGATGGGCGACGCCGCGCACACGGCGCACTTCACGATCGGCTCGGGCACCAAGCTGGCGCTCGAGGACGCGATCGCGCTGAACAAGGCGATGGTCGAGCACGTGGGCAGCGGGGGCGCCGCGCGCGCCGCCCAGGTCGACGCGGCGCTGGCCGCCTACGAGAAGGCGCGTCGCGACGAGGTCGGCCGGATCCAGCACTCGGCCAACGTGTCGCTGGTCTGGTTCGAGAACGTGCGTCGCTTCTGGCACATGGCGCCGACACAGTTCCACGTGTCGCTGCTCACGCGCAGCAAGCAGATCACCTACGAGAACCTTCGCCTTCGCGATGCCGAGGTCGTCAAGGAGGCGACCGAATGGTGGAACCGCGACCAGGCGAAGAAGCTCGGCATCGCCACCGCGGGCCGGCCGGCGTGGCTCGACGCGCCGCCGATGTTCGCGCCGTTCCGCCTGCGCGAGATGTGGGTTCCCAACCGCGTCGTGGTGTCGCCGATGGCGCAGTACTCGGCGGTCGACGGGATGCCCAACGACTGGCACCTGGTCCACTACGGCTCGCGCGCGCTGGGCGGCGCCGGCCTGGTCTTCGTCGAGATGACCTGCGTGTCGCCCGAGGGGCGGATCACGCCGGGATGCACCGGGTTGTGGAACGACGAGCAGGCGCAGGCCTTCGCGCGCATCGTCGCGTTCGTCCACGCGAACACGCCGTCGAAGATCTGCATGCAGATCGGCCACGCCGGTCGAAAGGGTTCGACGCAGGTCGGCTGGGCGCAGGCCGACTGGCCGATCGACGAGTCGAGCGGCGACCGCAACTGGCCGCTGATGTCGCCGTCGCCGCTGCCGTATCGCGACGGCGTCAACCAGGTGCCGCGCGAGATGAGCCGCGAGGACATGGACCTCGTGATCGAGCAGTTCTGCCGCTCGGCGATCCTCGCCGATCGCGCCGGCTTCGACATGCTCGAACTGCACATGGCGCACGGCTACCTGCTGGCGAGCTTCCTGTCGCCGATCACCAACCTGCGCAAGGACGCCTATGGCGGCTCGCTCGCCAACCGGATGCGGTTCCCGCTCGAGGTATTCGAGGCGGTGCGGGCGGTCTGGCCGCGCGCCAGGCCGATGAGCGTGCGCGTGTCGGCCACCGACTGGATCCCGGGCGGCACGACCGGCGCAGACACGGTCGAAGTCGCCCGCGCGATGAAGTCGGCAGGCTGCGACCTGATCGACGTCTCGACGGGGCAGACCGACCCGGCTGCGAAGCCGGTCTACGGCCGGATGTACCAGGCGACCTTCTCCGAGCAGGTCCGGCTCGAGGCCGGCATCGCGACGATGGCCGTGGGGGCAATCACGACCGCCGACCAGATCAACACGCTGCTGATCTCGGGTCGCGCCGACCTGGTCGCGCTGGCGCGGCCGCACCTCGCCGATCCGTACTTCACGCTGCACGCGGCGGCCGGGTACGACTTTCGCGGCATCGGCTGGCCGGTGCAGTACCACACCGGCGCGGCGCAGTTGCACACGACCGTGCAGCGCGCGAAGGAGGAGGCGGCGCGCAAGGCGCAGCTGGTGGCCGAACGCGGGCACTGAACGTGTGCCGGGCATCCCCGCCGGGCAACGGGGTTGGAGGGGGCCGGGGCTGCACCCGACGTAAACTCCCGGAATGTTCGCCGCACTGGACGACCTGATCGAACGACGCATCGACGAGTCGCGGCGCTCGAGTACCGGCGCGCGTTCATCGACATGCTGGCGCGCGGGTAGCGTCGGTCAGGGAGCTCGGGCATGAACAGGCAGGCGGCGGTGCTGGCGGGCGGGTGCTTCTGGTGCCTGGAAGCGGTGTTCCTCGAAGTGAAGGGCGTGCTGTCGGTCGAATCGGGATACTGCGGCGGCACGCTGCGCGATCCGCGCTACGAGGAGGTCTGCGGGGGTCGAACCGGCCACGCCGAGGCGGTGCGCATCGAGTTCGACGCGGACCGCGTTGCCTACCGTGACCTGCTGGGGGTCTTCTTCGGCATCCACGACCCGACCACCGTCGACCGCCAGGGGCACGACGTGGGGTCGCAGTACCGCTCGGCGATCTTCTTCGTCGACGAGGGCCAGCAGCGCGAAGCGCAGCAGACGATCGCGCAGCTCGAGCGCGACGCCGTCTTCGATGCGCCGATCGTCACGCAGGTCGTCGCGCTCGGCGACTGGTATCCGGCCGAGCCTTACCACCAGCGGTACTTCGAGCGCAATCCGCACCAGGGCTACTGCGCGGCGGTGGTCGCGCCGAAGGTGGCGAAGTTCCGGCGGCAGTTCGCGCAACTGCGCGACGGGCCGTAGCGCGCGGCCGGCGCGAAACTGCGTCTGCACGACTGCGGCTGCACGTCGGCGACGGAGCTCGGGTAGACTCGGTGGTCCACCGTTGCGGAGGTCATGCCATGCGTCGAATCATCGCGGTCCTGGGCGCCGTTGCGCTGTCGCTGGGCCTGTCGGGCTGCGGCTACAACCAGATCCAGTCGCTCGACGAGGCCACCAAGTCGTCATGGTCCGAGGTGGTCAACCAGTACCAGCGGCGCGCCGACCTGATCCCGAACCTGGTCAATACGGTGAAGGGTTTCGCGGACCAGGAGCGCGAGGTCCTGACGGCGGTCACCGAGGCGCGTTCGCGTGTCGGCCAGATCAAGGTCGATCCGACGAATCCCGAGTCGCTGAAGCAGTTCGAACAGGCGCAGGCCAGCATGGGCAGCGCGTTGTCGCGGCTGCTGGTCGTCGCCGAGAACTATCCGCAGCTGAAGTCGGACGCGAACTTCCGCGACCTGCAGGCGCAGCTCGAAGGCACCGAGAACCGCATCGCGGTGGCGCGCAAGCGCTACATCGACACGGTCCAGCAGTTCAACGTGCTGGTTCGGCAGTTCCCGGTGAACCTGACCGCGATGGTGTTCGGCTACTCGACCAAGCCGCAGTTCACGGTCGAGAACGAGGCGGCTATCGCGAAGCCGCCGGCGGTGAACTTCGATCGGCCGGCGACCGCACCGAAGTGACCACCTCGCTGCGCGCGGCTGCCGGGCTGCTGCTGTGGCTCGGCGTGGCGCTGGCTGGCGCCGCGCAGACGCTGCAGCCGGTGCCACCGCTCACCGACCGGGTCGTCGACCTGACCGGCACGCTGGCCGCGCCGCAGAAGCAGGCGCTGGAAGCCGAGCTCGAGGCGCTCGAGCGACGCAAGGGCGCGCAGCTGGCGATCCTGATGGTCGCGACCACGCAGCCCGAAGCGATCGAGCAATACGGCATCCGGGTCGTCGAGGCCTGGAAGCTCGGCCGTCGCGAAGTCGACGGCAAGCGCGTCGACGACGGCGTGCTGCTGCTGGTCGCCAGGGACGATCGCAAGGTGCGCATCGAGGTCGGCTACGGGCTCGAGGG
>DAORSF010000267.1:0-1799 GCA_035443405.1 Burkholderiaceae bacterium
TGCGCACGCGGCAGACCGGGCGACAATAGACGCCGGTCGAGCGCACGCCGACGTAAAGGCGTCCGTCGAAGCGCGCGTCGTGCGCGAGCAATGCGGCATAGCAGGCGGTCTGATCGGGAAGCATGGGCGGATTATCTGCCTGCGTGCGCCGCGCCGCTCGCCGTTTCCGGACACGATGTTCGGGACGGCCCTCGCCTCGTGCGCGACGCCTCCGGACACCGCGCCCTTCACCCGGCGTGGCCGGCAAACACGCGACGCGTCAGCGCGGCGAGTTCCGCGGCACCAGCGTCGGCGTCGAAGGCGGCCAGCATGGCCGCGCGGTCGGCCGGCGCGCGATTCTGGCTCAGCTTGAGTTTCGCTTCGATGCGCTCGACCTCGAGTTCGAACGCGACGATCGCCGAAACCAGCTTCGCCTCGAATTCCGGGTCGAGCGCCATCGTCCAGCGGTCCGGGCGCGCGCCTTCGTAGCGCTCGACCAGTCGGGCCAGGACCGCCCCCGCCTGCATCGCATCGTCGATGAGACGCACGCGGCCGTAGCAATGGATCGCCGCGTAGTTCCAGGTCGGCACCAGGTTCGGCGACACGTAGCAGCGCGGCGACACGTAGGCGTGCGGGCCGTGGAAGATCGCCATCGCAGTCGCGCCGGCCAGCGAGTGCCAGTGCGGATTCGCGCGGGCGACGTGGCCCAGCAGCACGGTCCGGTCGCCATGCCGCTCGCGCAACAGCGGCAGGTGCGTCGCGAAGGGCTCGCCGTCGTGCTGCGAGACCAGCGTCGCGAACGAATACGCGTCGATCAGCTCGTCGACGAGCGCGTCGTCCCGGGTGGCGAAATGAGACGGCACGTACATGCGGCCCTCCGCGTCGAATCGGGTTCAGTACTCCAGCAGCAGATCGTGGGCCGAGACGGTTTCACCTGGCCTCACGTGCACGGCGCGCACGGTTCCATCGCGCTCGGCACGGATCTGCGTCTCCATCTTCATCGCCTCGATCGAGACCAGCGGGTCGCCGGCGCGCACCGGCTGCCCGGCCTTCACCGCCACCGTGACCACCATTCCCGGCATCGGCGCCGGGACGTGAGCAGGGTTGCCGGACTCCGCCTGCAGCCGTCGCGGCGCTCGCGCCGCGCCCGCCTTCTCGACGCGCATCGTGCGCGGCTGCCCGTTCAGCTCGAAGAAGACCCGCACCACCCCTTCCTCCTCCGCCGGCGCCGTGCCCTGCATGCTGACGATCAGCGTCTTGCCCGGGTCGATGTCGATCGCGATCTCCTCGCGTTCGCGCATGCCGTAGAAATAGGTCTGCGTCGGCAGCAGGCTCACGTCCCCGTACTGACGACGGTGCTCCGCGTAGTCGCGGAACACTTTCGGGTACATCAGCCACGACGCGAGGTCGTCGTCGTCGATCCGATGGCCGGCGGCCTTGCCTGCGTCGTGCCGGGCCTGCTCCAGGTCCACTGGCTCGAGCCGGTCGCCTGGCCGATAGGGCGCGGGGGGCTCGGGCAGGATCGGACGGGCGCCGTCGCAGCCGAGCACCTTGCGCGAGATGGCCGCCGGGAAGCCGTCAGGCGGAAAGCCGAGTTCGCCGCGAAACAGCGACACGACGCTCTCGGGGAACGCCACCTCGCGCCCGGGATCGATCACGTCCTGCGCCGACAGGTCGTTGGCCACCATGAACAGCGCCATGTCGCCGACCACCTTCGAAGTCGGCGTCACCTTGACGATGTCGCCGAACAGGCGGTTCACTTCGGCGTAGGCCTGCGCCACCTCCGGCCAGCGATGCTCGAGGCCGAGCGCGCGCGCCTG
>DAORSF010000267.1:1899-3966 GCA_035443405.1 Burkholderiaceae bacterium
CGTAGGCCTGCGCCACCTCCGGCCAGCGATGCTCGAGGCCGAGCGCGCGCGCCTGCTCGCGCAGGTTGGTGTACTGGCCTCCGGGCATCTCGTGACGATAGACGTCCGCGGTGCCCGCGCGGATGTCGGATTCGAACGGCGCGTAAAGGCGCCGGACACCCTCCCAGTAGTGGGAGATCGGCTGCATCGCCTCGCGATCGACACCCGGATCGCGTTCGCTGCCGGCGAGCGCCGCGACGACCGCCCCGAGGTTCGGTTGCGAGGTCAGGCCGCTCATCGCGTCCATGGCGCCATCGACCGCGTCGGCTCCCGCCTCGATCGCCGCCAGCACCGAGGCCGCCGCCGCGCCACTGGTGTCGTGCGTGTGGAAGTGCACCGGCAGGCCGGTCTCGTCGCGCAGCGCGCGCACCAGTTCGCGCGCCGCGCGCGGCCTGCAGACGCCGGCCATGTCCTTGACGCCGATCACGTGCACGCCGGCGCGCTGCAGGCGGCGCGCCGTGTCGAGGTAGTAGGCCAGGCCGTACTTGGGCCGCGACGCGTCGAACAGGTCGCCGGTGTAGCAGATCGCACCCTCGCACAGCGCACCCGATTCCAGCACCGCGTCGATCGCGACGCGCATGTTCTCGACCCAGTTCAGCGAATCGAAGACGCGAAACAGGTCGATGCCCCCGGCGGCCGCGCGTTCGACGAACCAGCGCACGACGTCGTCGCTGTAGTTCGTGTAGCCGACAGCGTTGCTGCCCCTGAGCAGCATCTGGAACAGGACGTTCGGCACCGCTTCGCGCAACCGGCCGAGACGCTCCCAGGGGTCCTCCTTCAGGAAGCGCAGCGCAACGTCGAAGGTCGCGCCGCCCCAGCACTCGAGCGACAGCAGCTGCGGCAGCATTCTCGCGTAGTACGGCGCGATGCGAAGCATGTCGATCGTGCGCATCCGCGTCGCGAACAGCGACTGGTGAGCGTCGCGCATCGTCGTATCGGTGAGCAGCACGCGCGTGTTCGCGCGCATCCACGCGGCGAAGCGCTGCGGCCCCAGTTCCTGCAGCCGCTGGCGCGTGCCGGGCGGCGGCGGCGCGCTGAGGTCGATCGGCGCGCGCTCCCCCGCCGACATTTCGATCGCCGAAGTCGAGCGGTCTCGCCGGCTGCGCGGCAGCACCACGTGGTGGTGCGACAGGTCCGGCTTCGCGCGCCCCTTCATGTCGGGGTGACCGTTGACCGTCACGTCGCCGATGTAGCGCAGCAGGCGCGTCGCGCGATCGCGACGCCTGGAGAAGCGGAACAGCTCCGGCGTCGTGTCGATGAAGCGCGTGGTCACCGTCCCGGCAGCGAAGTCCGGATGGTTGATGACGTTCTCGACGAACTGCAGGTTCGTCGCGACGCCGCGAATGCGGAACTCGCGCAGGCCGCGGTCCATCCGGCGGATCGCCTCCTGCGCGGTCGGCGCCCACGCGGTCACCTTGACCAGAAGCGAGTCGTAGTACGGCGTGATCACCGCGCCCGAATAGGCGGTCCCGCCGTCCAGCCGCAGGCCGAAGCCCGCCGCGCTTCGGTACGCCGAGATCCGGCCGTAGTCGGGCGTGAAATTGTTCTCCGGATCCTCGGTGGTGATCCGGCACTGCAGTGCGTGGCCGTTCAACCGGATGTCGGACTGCTTCGGCACCGGGCAGTCGGCGTCGCCGATTCGCGCGCCTTCGCTGATCCGCAATTGCGCCTTGACGATGTCGATGCCGGTGACCTGCTCGGTGACCGTATGCTCGACCTGGATGCGCGGATTGACCTCGATGAAATGGAACCGGTCGGTGTCCGCGTCCATCAGGAACTCGACGGTGCCGGCGTGCGTGTAACCGACGCGGCGCGCCAATCGCAGCGCAGCGTCACACAGTTCGACGCGGCGCTCGTGGGCCAGGTACGGCGCCGGCGCGCGCTCGACCACCTTCTGGTTTCGGCGCTGCACCGAGCAGTCGCGCTCGAACAGGTGCACCAGGTTGCCGTGCCTGTCGCCGATCACCTGCACCTCGACGTGGCGCGCGCGACGCACCAGTTTCTCGAGATAGACCTCGTCGTTGCCGA
>DAORSF010000268.1:0-3965 GCA_035443405.1 Burkholderiaceae bacterium
GGTAGGCGGCCAGCGCCTTGAACAGGTCGCCGCGCATCTGGTGCAGGTTGCCCACCCTCAGCCAGGCGGCGGACTGGGCCGGATCGATCGAAACGACCCGCTGGAACGCCGCCAGCGAGGCGTCGATGCGTCGAGCGCGATACGCGGTTTCCCCCTCGTCGAGAAGGCGCGCGAGTTCGTCGCGCGTCGGCGGCGTCACTGGCGTCGTCGGCGTCGGCGTCGTCGGCGCTGCGGGCACGGCCGGCGCTGGTGGCGCGGTCGGTGCTGCTGCCGTCGTCGGCGTTGTGGGCGGCGAAGCCGCTTGCGTCGTCGAATTCGGCTGGCGGCCCGATGACTCGACGACCCCCGTCGGATCGTAAGCCGATGGACCGTAAGCCGATTCCGCAACGTAGGCCGGCGCCGAGGGGCCGGCCAGCGCGTGGCAGCCCGAGAGCGTCGCGGCCATGGCGATCACCGACCCGCAGGCCAGCGGCGCGGCCAGGCGCCGGCCCGCCCCCCCAGACAATTCAGTCACGAGTCCCATCGTCGTCCTCCATACGTCGGCGGCGTCCCCGCGGGCGCCGCAGCAGTGTCGTGCCGCCAGGCCAGCCGTGCCCCGACGCGCAGGCCGACGCGTGCGGCTTCCCCCGCGCGCAACTCCAGCACCGCACGCGCTCCGCTCGCACCGCGCACGCAGCCGGCCGGGACTGCGGCATCGATGCGCTGCACGACCATGCAGGTCGAGACGAACACCAGGTCCAGCGGCCCGCGGACACCGAAGGTGTGGACCGCGGCGCAGGGCTCGATCCACAGGCCGCTGCCGGGACCCGGCAGCGGACGGCCAATCAACCCGCGCAGGCGCCCGGCGAAGCCTCTGGCGCGCCACACGCGGATCGCCGCTCGCGCGCCGACGCAACCTGCGAACTCGAGCCACTCGTCGATCCGCTCGTCGATCCGCTCGTCGATCCGCCCGTCGGACCTCTCGGCGTCGCCGCGACCAGCCTCGAGGCCGGTCGACGCGCGGTGCAGCCGGTTCGCTTGCCTCACAGGATTCCCTCCCGCAACAGCTGGTGAACGATCGGAAACAGCAGGACCGCGAAGGTGCCGGGGAAGATGCACAGCACCAGCGGAAACAGCATCTTCACCGGCGCCTCCATCGCCATGCGCTCGGCGCGAAGGAAGCGTTCGGTGCGGCGCTGCTCGGCCTGCGCACGCAGGATCGGCGCGAGGCTCGCGCCCTGCCGCTCGGCCGCGAGCAGCGCGGCGACCAGGTTCGAGACGCCGGGGAGCGCAAGGCGCGCGGCCATCGCGCGCAGCGCCTCGTGCCGCGGCTGTCCGGCATGGACGTCGCGCAGCACGCGCTCCCACTCGTCGCGCAAGGCGCCCGGCGGCCCGTACTGCGCCGCGTGGCCGAGCGCGGCGCCGAGGTTGAGTCCCGCCTCGATCGATAGCGTGATCAGATCCAGGTCGTGGGGCAGTCGGCGCAGGATCGCGTGGCGCCGCCGCGCGATGCGGTCGCGCAGCGCGATGCGCGGCGTCGCCGCCGCGAGCGCGCCGGCGGCGAGCGCCGCGAAAGCCGACATCCCGTCGAGCATCGCCGCGCCGAGCCACGACGCACCGGCGACCAGAGCTGCCGCGACGCACTGCGCGGCGACGAACTGCTCGGGGCCGATCGCGCGGTCGATCCCGCCGCGTGCGAGCAGTCCACGCAGCCGCTCGCGATGCCGCGCCCCGATCCATGGCGCGAGCACTGGCGCGACGCGCCACACGAGCGGCCAGGCCGGCCGCCATGCCCACGGCAGCGGCGCCGCGGGGCCCGACGATGGCGGCACCGGCAACGCCCACGCGTGGGCGAGCGCCGCAAACAGTGCCACGACCGCGGCGAACAGTGCGGCCAGCGACAGCAGCAATGCGGAATTCATACGTCGACCGCCACGATGCGCCGGATCATCAGCACGCCCGCCGCCTGCAGCAGGGCCACGCCGGCGCACACCGCCCAGCCGTGCCAGGTGTCGACCAGCGCCCGCATCGCAACCGGGTCGATCGCGAACAGGACCAGCGCAAGCACGACCGGCAACGCGCCCATCACCCAGGCCTGCAGGCGGCCCTGCGCGGTCAGCGCGCGCACCTTCGCCTCGATCGCGAGCTTGCGGCGCGTGGCATCGGCCAGCGACTCGAGCGTGGCGGCCATGCTGCCGCCGGCCTCGGCGCCGATGCGCAGCGCCGACGCGAACAGGGTCGTCTCCTCGACCGGCATCCGCCGGGAAAGCGCCGACAGCGCCTGGTCCAGCCCCACGCCAAGCCGTTGTTCGCGCATCACGAGCCCGAGTTCCTGGCGCGCCGGCGCATCGATCTCCGCCGCCGCCTGCGCGAGCGCCTGCCCGAGGCCACTGCCGGCGCGCAGCCCGCCGGCCACCAGCAGCAGCAGGTCGGGCATCTGCTGGCGGAATGCCTGCTGGCGCCTGCGCCGAATGCGGCGCAACGCGAAACGGGGCAACGCACCCGCGCCGAGCGCGACCATCAGCGCGACCTGCCAGCGCCCGGTCAGCAGCCACGCCGCGATCGTGGCCGATGCGGCCAGCAGCTGCTGCAGCACGAAGAGCCGCGAAATGTCGACGAAGAGGAAGGACTCGCGCATCTGCGCGCCGACCGCCTGTTCGAAGCGCGCGCGATGCCGGGCCGCCAGCTGCCGGCCGAGCAGCGCCGCCAGCGCGAGCGCCGCAGCCGCCGCGGCGAACACCGCGAACAGCACCGGCCACAGACCCGGGAACGCGGCGCCGCTCACGTCGGCGCCCCGAAGATCGACAGGTCGGGCTCCTGGCCCTGCGCGCGCAGCGTCTCGTAGAACTGCGGCAGGTTGCCGCACCCGACGAAGCGCCCGGCGACGCCGGTCGCCGCAGCGCTGCGCTCGAAGCGGAACAGCGGCTGCATCAGCACGCGCGGCCCCTCGAGGCCCGTCAACTCGACGATCTCGACCACGCGGCGCCGGCCATCGGCGAGTCGCGCCTGGTGAACCACGATGTCGACCGCCGCGGCGATGTGCTCGCGAATCGCCAGCACCGGCATCTCGACGTCGGCCATCAGCACCATCGTCTCGAGCCGCGCGATCACGTCGCGCGGGCTGTTCGCGTGCACCGTCGTGAGCGAACCGTCGTGCCCGGTGTTCATGGCCTGCAGCATGTCGATCGCCTCGCCGCCGCGGCACTCGCCGACCACGATCCGGTCCGGCCGCATGCGAAGCGAATTGCGCACCAGGTCGCGGATGGACACTTCGCCGCGGCCCTCGGCATTGGCCGGCCGCGCCTCCAGACCCACGTGGTGCGTGTGGCCCAGCCTGAGCTCGGCCGCATCCTCGATCGTCACGACGCGCTCGCCGGCGGGAATCAGGTTCGACAGCAGGTTCAGCAGCGTGGTCTTGCCCGAGCCGGTGCCGCCGGTCACCACGATGTTTCGCCGCGTGCGCACGCACACGGCGAGGAAATCGAGCATCGGCTGCGACAGCGAGCCGATCTCCACCAGGTCCTGGGGCCCGAACAGGCGGCGATTGAAGCGCCGGATCGTGATCGCCGGCCCGCGCAGCGCCAGCGGCGGAATGATCGCGTTGACGCGCGACCCGTCGGGCAGCCTTGCGTCGACCATCGGCGAGCCTTCGTCGATGCGCCGCCCGATCGGCGTCACGATGCGGTCGATGGTCGCGCGGACCGCGTCCTCCCCGGTAAACGCCGCGGTCGCGCGTTCGATGCAGCCGTTGCGCTCGACGTAGATCTCGTCCGGCGCGTTGACCATGATTTCGCTGATCGAGTCGTCGCGCAGCAGCGGCTCGAGCGGTCCGAGCCCGATCGCCTCGTCCAGCACCTGGCGCACCAGCCGTTCGCGATCCAGGTCGGCGGGCAAGGCTCGCGCGCTCGCGAGCAGTTCGCGCAGCAGCGATTGCACCTCGGCGCGCAGTTGCTCGACGCTGAGCTGGCGGATGTCCTGGCGCCGCA
>DAORSF010000269.1:0-3949 GCA_035443405.1 Burkholderiaceae bacterium
GGATCCACGACTTCATGAAGCCGTGGGGGTTCGGCCAGCTCACCGGCATCGACCTGGAGCACGAGAGCGCCGGCATCCTGCCGTCGACGCAGTGGAAGCTCAAGCGCTTCAAGCAGAAGTGGTATCCGGGCGAGACGCCGTCGATCGGCATCGGCCAGGGCTACAACGCTTTCACGATGCTGCAGCTGGCGCATGCGACGGCGACGCTGGCCAACGACGGCATCGTCATGAAGCCGCACGTCGTCCAGTCGATCGAGGACCCGGTCACGCACGCGCGCAAGCGCACCGTGCCGAAGGAAAGCTACCGCATCCCGCTGCGACGCGAGTACCTCGACCTGGTCAGGGGCGCCATGGCCGACGTAAACCGCTTCGGCACCGGGCGCATCGCCTTCGCGAACACCGAGTACGTCGCGGCCGGCAAGACCGGCACTGCGCAGGTGATCGGCATCAAGCAGGGCGAGCGCTACGACGCCAGGCGCATCGCCGAGCGCCATCGCGACCACTCGCTGTTCATGGCGTTCGCGCCGCTCGAGAACCCGAAGATCGCGATCGCGCTGGTCGTCGAAAACGGCGGCTTCGGCGCGCAGGCGGCGGCGCCGATTGCGCGCAAGCTGTTCGACTACCACCTGCTGGGCAAGCTGCCGAAGGACGTATCCGAGGACCTGCTGCCCAGGCTGCTCGACGAGGCCGAACTGCGCGACGTGCCCGAGAGCGTCGAGCCCGAGCAGGTCGGCGAACCGGAAGCGCCGCGGTGATCGACGAACGCCCTTCGCTGTGGGAGCGCATCCGGGGGCACGTGCTGGTCTTCGACGGACCGCTGATGTTCTCGCTCGCGCTGCTGGTGGCGCTGAGCCTGGTCACGATGTACTCGGCAGCGCTCGACTACGACGGGCGGCTTCAGGACCACGTCCGGAACCTGCTGATCGCCTTCGCCATCATGTGGATCGCCGCGAACCTGCCGTTGCAGTGGGTCCAGCGCACGGCGGTACCGGTCTACCTGCTCGGCATCGCGCTGCTGGTCGGCGTCGCGCTGTTCGGCGACATCTCGAAGGGCGCGCGGCGCTGGCTCGACCTCGGCGTGACGCGCATCCAGCCGTCGGAGTTGATGAAGATCGCGATGCCGCTGATGATCGCCTGGTATTTCCAGCGCCGCGAGGGCGCCAGGACCTGGGCGGACTTCGCCATCGCCGCGGCGCTGCTCGCGCTGCCGGTGTGGCTGATCGCGCGCCAGCCCGACCTCGGCACCGCCCTGCTGGTGACGGCGGCCGGCCTCTACGCCATCTTCCTGGCGGGCCTGAGCTGGAAGCTGATCGCCGGCGGCCTCGTCGCCGGCATCGCCGCGCTGCCGGTGCTCTGGTCGGTGCTGCACGACTACCAGCGGCATCGCGTGCTGATGATGATCGATCCGTCGTCGGATCCGCTCGGCAAGGGCTTCCACGTGATCCAGTCGACGATCGCGGTCGGCTCCGGCGGGATCTGGGGCAAGGGGTGGACCGAAGGCACGCAGGCGCACCTCGAATTCATCCCGGAGCGCACCACCGACTTCGTCTTTGCGGTGTTCTCCGAGGAGTTCGGCCTGATCGGCAACTCGGTGCTGCTGCTCGTCTACCTGCTGCTGATCGGCCGCGGGCTGGTCATCGCCGCCAATGGCGCCAACATCTTCGCCCGGTTGCTTGCGGGCTCGATCACGCTGATCTTCTTCACCTACGCGTTCGTCAACATCGGCATGGTGTCCGGGATCCTGCCCGTGGTCGGCGTGCCGCTTCCGCTGATGTCGTACGGCGGCACCGCGATGGTCACGCTCGGGCTGGGCGCCGGCCTGCTGATGGCGATCAGCCGGCAGCGCAAGCTGATGCAGACCTGAGAGGTCGTGAACGGGGCGCGGCGCCGGCGGGCCGCGTCAGTCGCCGCGCACGCGGAGCATGATCTTGCCGATGTGCCGCGACGACTCCATCAACTCGTGGGCGCGCGCCGCGTCGGCGAGGTCGAAGGTCTCGTGGATCACCGTCTGCACCTTGCCGGCCTCGAGCAGCGGCCAGACGTGTTCGCGCAGTTGCGCGGCGATTGCCGCCTTGTCGGCGGCGCTGCGCGGCCGCAGCGTCGAACCGGTCCAGGTCAGGCGCTTGACCATCAGCGGCGTGCAGTCGATCTCGGCCTTCGGCCCGTTCAGGAAGGCGATCTGCACGAGGCGACCCTCGATCGCCAGTGCCTTGAAGTTGCGTGCGATGTAGTCGCCGCCGACCATGTCGAGGATGAGGTCGACGCCACGGCGCGCGGTGAGCACGGCGATCCGTTCGACGAAGTCCTCGCGGCGATAGTCGATCGCGACGCTGGCGCCCAGCCGCTCGCAGACCGTCGCCTTCTCGGGGCTGCCGACGGTGGTATAGACGGTCGCGCCGCGCGCGCGGGCGAGCTGGATCGCCGTCAGGCCGATCCCGGACGAGCCGCCGTGCACCAGGAACGACTCGCCCGCCACCAGTCGGCCGCGTTCGAACACGTTGGTCCACACGGTGAAGAAATTCTCCGGAAGCGCGGCGGCCTGCAACAGCGACAGGCCCCGAGGCACCGGCAATGCCTGGCTTGCCGGAGTCACCGCGTACTGCGCGTAGCCGCCGCCATTGGTCAGCGCGCACACCGGGTCGCCCACGCGCAGGCCGTCGACACCCTCGCCGAGCGCGACGACGTGGCCGGACACCTCGAGCCCGATCACCGGCGACGCGCCGGCAGGCGGCGGGTAGCGACCCTGTCGCTGCGCGACGTCGGGTCGGTTGACGCCGGCCCATGCCACCCGGACAAGGACCTCGCCGGGCGCTGGCGCCGGCACCGGCATGCGATCGACGTGCAGGATCGACGGCGGGCCGCCGGCGCCGTGGCCGACGAATTCCATCGTTGCGGGAATCTGACTCATGGGATGCTTGCGCGGTCCGGCCGCGTCGCGCATAGTCGCCCCGACCGGACCCCTCTCGAGGACGAAGAGTTGCCAACCATACACAATTCCGTCGGCGCGGACTATGCCTTCCTCGAAGGCCGCCCGGCGTTCTCGGCTGGCGTCATCGCATTGCCCGGCTTCGAGATCGTGCGGGCGCGGTTCTCGCGCCTGCTGCCGCTGGCCGAGGGTTTCGACGCGATCGCCGCCCACCTTCGCGAACGGCATCGGCCGCTGACCGCGCTGTGCGCGGCCGAGCTGCGATCGCCGCGACCGCTCTCGGTCGGCGGATTCGACGACTTCAATGCTGGGTGGGTCACGGTGCTGCGGCGATGGGAGCTGTACCGCCACGACCTGAACCCGGTCGCGCGCTGCAACGCCTGCCCGGTGCACGACGCGCCGGCCGAGGCCGGCTTCCACGCGTTCAGCTACACCATGCCGACCGGTGGCGCGCACGCCGGCTTCCTGACCACATCGGATCACGCCGCCGACGCGCCGGGTCCGCGCGGCTTCGTGCTCGCCGGCTTCGCCGAGTGGGCCGAGGGCACGCCCTTCCCGGACGGCATCGTCGCGTACGGCGACACGTCGCCGGGCGGACTGGCACGCAAGGCGGCGTTCGTGCTCGACGGGCTCGAGAGGACCACGGCCGCGCTCGGCGGCGACTGGCGCGCCATCACGGCCGTGCAGGTCTACACGCGACACGAGATCGGCGCGCTGGTCGCGACGCAGTTCGCGCCGCGCGGGCTGGCCCGGCTCGGACTCGACTGGCACGTCTGCCGGCCGCCGATCGAAGGCATGGAGTTCGAGATCGACGTGCGCTGCGTGCGGCGCGAACTGGTCATCGATTGAGGCGATGCTGCGCGTTCCTTCAGCGCGTCGCGGCATGCGTCAGCGGGCCGGGGCCTCTCGGGGCGCGGCGCCGGGGAGTCTGACCGGGCCGAGCGGGGCGATGGCGACGGCGATCGGTGCTGCGCACCGACTTCCCTGCGCTGCTCGCCCCGGGGTCGCGCGGCGAAACTCGCT
>DAORSF010000270.1:0-3941 GCA_035443405.1 Burkholderiaceae bacterium
CTGCGTCAACTGGTTCCGCACCGACGAGAACGGCAAGTTCGTCTGGCCCGGCTTCGGCGAGAACATGCGCGTGCTGAAGTGGATGATCGACCGGATCGAAGGGCAGGGCGGCGGTGCCGAGCACGTGTTCGGCACGACGCCGCGGTACGAAGACCTGAACTGGAACGGCCTCGAGTTCAGCGCCACCGACTACGCGAAGATCACGTCGATCGAGCGCGCGGCCTGGGAGCAGGAGTTCGCGCTGCACGCCGAGTTGTTCGAGAAGCTGGCCGAACGCCTGCCCAGGGCTCTGAGTGCCAAGAAGGGCGAACTGCAGAAGCGTTTGGCAGCGTAGGTTCCGCAGTAAGCGGGCGTTCGCTTCAACGACGTTGCAGATAGTAGCGCTCGTCGAAGAGCCGCACCGTGCCGGGGGCGAACACGACCAGCAGCGTGGTCAGCATGCCTTCCAGCCAGGCCTCGCCGGCGGCCAGCAGCAGGGCGTACGGCAGCATCAGCGCCCAGTAGCCGGCGAGCGCCTGCTTTCCGACCGTCGGTTCGGCGGCCAGCGCCCACGCGCCGATCGCCGCCGCGGCCAGCAGCGGCAGCGCGTACGCGACGAACAGCCCGAGGAAACCTGCCCCGAGCAGGAACACGAAAAGGTTCGGCGGCAACCAGCGCCGGCAGCCCCGCGTGATCAGCCAGATCAGCCAGGCCGGCGCGATTCCGAGCAGCAGCAGCGGCATCGCCTGGTCGGCCAGCGGCAGGTCGAACCGGGCGGCGCGGGCGAGCGCGATCAGTGCCATCGACAGCACGGTTCGCGGGTAACCGAGCAGCAGCGCGAGCCAGGCCGCGCCGACGTACTGAAGGCTCATCCCGCCCGGCATGGTCACGGTCATCTGCTGCGCAAGAAAAATCCCGAAGGTAGCGAGTACCCACGCTGTGTGTTCGCGGACCGGCGCCCGCCACGCCGTCCGTGTCGCCGCGTCGACGAGCAGCAGCGCCGCGAGCAGGACGGCGAACCAGCCGACGCCTCCCGGGAGGCCTTCTACTGGCATGTGAGCGCCCGCTTCAGGCCATCGGCCGGCAACTTGCGGCGCTGAGTGCGTCGGCCTCGAGGATGGCCGCGATCAGGCTGCGGGGCGAGGCCAGCCCGCGACCGTCGGGGCCGGGACGGCCGGCGAGATCGAAGGCCGTGCCGTGGTCGGGGCTGGTGCGCACGAAGGGCAGGCCGAGCGTGACGTTGACGCCGTCGTCGATCCCCAGGTACTTGACCGGGATCAGCCCCTGGTCGTGGTACATGGCGACCACCAGGTCGAACTCGCGCAGACCACGCGCCCGCATGAACACTGTGTCGGGCGGGAAGGGACCGCTCGCTTCGATGCCTCGGGCACGGGCTTCGGCGATGGCAGGACCGATCGTGTCGAGCTCTTCGCGGCCGAACATCCCGGCCTCGCCGGCGTGCGGATTCAGGCCGGCGACCGCGATGCGCGGCCGCGCGATGCCGGCGCGTCGCAGCGCGGCATCGGCGATCACGATGGTCTGGAGCACGTTGTCGCGCGTTACCCTGTCGAGCGCGTCGCGCAGCGACACGTGGATCGACACCAGCACGGTGCGAAGCTCGGGGTTGGCCAGCATCATCCGCACGTCGGCGCCGCCTGCCAGTTCGGCGAGCAATTCGGTGTGCCCGGGGAAGCGGTGCCCCGCCGCGTGCATCGCTTCCTTGGCGATCGGCGCCGTCACGACGGCGCGTACCTCGCCGCGCAGCGCCAGCCCGGCGGCGTGAACGATGAACCGCCAGGCCGCATCGCCGGCGCGCGCATCGACCTGCCCGACGCGCAGGTCGACCGGGAGGTCGACGATCGAGTCGATCCGTGCCGGCATGGGAAGGCCGAGACGCGCGGCTTCGCGCGCAAGCAGGCCGGCGTCGCCGACGACCCGCAGCGGCATCGCAATCGATCGATCGGCGCAGGCCTTGAGCACGATTTCCGGGCCGATCCCGCACGGATCGCCGAGCGTGATCGCAATCGGGCGGGCGTCGGCGGCGGGCGGTTCGGGTGCGGGGGGGGTCATGTCGGTTCGCGCGGAGCGCGGCGTTGCGGATTGTCGTGATTCGATTCTAGGCCTGGCGAGCCGGCTCCGCCGCCCGCGGGCGGCCGACGCAGCAGGCGACGCTGCGGAGCCCGCGCGCCGGCTCAGGCGCCGAGCCGCTGCGACACGCGCGCCGCCAGGTCGCGGATCGCGGTCACCACTTCGTCGCGGCGGCGAGCGCTGGTGGATGCCTTGATCAGGCTGACCGCGACCGCCGCGACCGCGTCGCTGCGGCCGGCGGCGAAGACGGGCGCGCCGAAGCAGTGCATGCCTTCGGCGGTCTCCTCGTCGTCGACGGCGAAGCCCTGCGCGCGGAAGCGGGCGAGTTGCCTGAGCAGCGCGGTCACGCTTCCGACGCTGTGCCGCGTGAGTCGCGGCAGCGGGCGCTCGACGAGCAGTTCGCGCACGCGCTCGGCCGGCAGCGTCGCCAGCAAGGCCTTGCCCGACGAGGTGCAGCTGGCCGGGAAGCGGCCGCCGACGCGGAAGTTCACCGCCAGCGCCCGCGTGCCCGGGCGGCAGGCCAGGTACAGCACCTCCGCGCCGTCGAGCACCGCCAGCATGATCGCCTCCTCGCGCAGTGCCGGAAGCTGATCGGCGGCCGCGTCGAAGGCGTCGACGACGCCTGATTGCCGGCCGAACGCGCCCGCCCACTGCACCGGTTTTGCCCCGAGCGCATATTCGCCGCGATCGGTGCGTGTCGCCAGCCCCAGCGCGACCAGCGTGTGCAGCAGGCCGTGCAGGCTGCTCTTGGGAAGCTCGAGCGCCTTCGACAGGTCGGCCAGCGGTTGCGGCCGGCGCATGCCGGCGAGATGATCGAGAAGCCGGACGGCCCGCTCGACCGCGGGGACAAGCGGCGGCGCCAGCGCCGGCGCGGCGTTGCCGCCGGCCGCGGCGGACGGTTTCGTTCCTCGTGGCTGTCGGGTTGACATCGCGGATTCCCGGGCTACACTGGCGTTCTTCGAGCTGAACAATCGTTCAATTAGCTGAACGATCCGATTGTCCATCAGAGATGCAGGAGGCGCAAGTGGGCAGCTTCGACAGTACCCTCGCCACGGGAACGACTTCATCCTCCGTAGCCGGCGACGTGGCCGCGATCGGCCACTGGATCGCCGGCGAGGTCGCTGCGCCCACCGCCGACGCGCGCTTCGCGCCCGTATACAACCCGGCCACCGGTGCGGTGACCGGACAGGTCGCGCTCGCGTCCGCCGCCGATGCCGACTCCGCGGTGCGTGCCGCGGCCGCCGCTTTCCCCGGCTGGGCCGCCACGCCGCCGCTGCGCCGCGCCCGCGTGATGTTCCGATTCCGCGAACTCGTCGAGCAGCACGCCGACGAGCTGGCCGCGTGCATCGTCGCGGAGCACGGCAAGGTGTTCAGCGACGCGATGGGCGAAGTCACGCGCGGACTCGAGGTGGTCGAGTTCGCCAGCGGGATTCCGCAGCTGCTGAAGGGCGAATTCAGCGAGCAGGTCGGCACCGGCATCGACATGTACTCGATCCGCCAGCCGCTGGGCGTCTGCGTCGGCATCACGCCGTTCAACTTCCCGGTGATGGTGCCGATGTGGATGTTCCCGGTGGCGCTGGCCTGTGGCAACAGCTTCGTGCTCAAGCCGTCCGAGCGCGACCCGTCGGCGTCGCTGCTGATCGCACGCTTGCTGCGCGAGGCCGGGCTGCCCGACGGCGTGTTCAACGTCGTGCAGGGCGACAAGACCGCGGTCGACGCGCTGCTGGCGCATCCGTCGGTGGCGGGAGTGAGCTTCGTCGGCTCGACGCCGATCGCGAAGCACATCCACGAGACCGCGTCGCGCTACGGCAAGCGGGTACAGGCGCTCGGCGGCGCGAAGAACCACATGGTGGTGATGCCCGATGCCGACCTCG
>DAORSF010000271.1:0-3934 GCA_035443405.1 Burkholderiaceae bacterium
GAAGTAGACGGCGCCGAGCATGCACAGCGCTGCCCACAGGTAGTCGAGCTTGATGGGCTGATTCATGTAGAGCACCGCGAACGGGACGAACACCGACAGCGTGATCACCTCCTGAAGGATCTTGAGTTGCGGCAACGTGAAGTAGCCGTATCCGATGCGGTTTGCGGGCACCTGCAGCAGGTACTCGAACAGCGCGATCCCCCAGCTCGCGATCGCCGCGAACCACCAGGGCCGGGTGGCGAGATCCTTCAGGTGCGCGTACCACGCAATCGTCATGAAGACGTTCGACGCCAGAAGCAGCAGCACCGTCTGAAGCGGGACCGGCAGGGTCACCGGGCGGCTCCGGTGGGCGCCGTGCACGCGAGCGCGCCGACGCGCTCGATGCGCTGGTCCGCGCACGCGGCGAGCAGCCTGGCGACCGGACCCTGGGCGGGCACGGCCAGCGTGGGCGCGATCTCCGCCAGCGGCGCCAGCACGAACGCGCGCAGGTGCAAGCGCGGATGCGGCAGCGTCAGCGACGGGGTGTCGACGCGCAACGGGCCGGTCGCGTCGATCGCGAGCAGCAGGTCGAGGTCGAGCGTGCGAGGCGCGTTGCGATACGGGCGCTCGCGCCCCTCGCCGGCCTCGATCGCGAGCAGCCTTGCGAGCAGTGCAGCCGGCGCCAGCCCCGTGTCGACCTCGATCACCGCGTTCAGGAAGTCGGGGCCTTGCGCCGCGACCGGTGCGCTGCGATACAGCGACGAGCGGCGCGTCACGCGCGTGCCCGGCAGCGCATCGATGGCAGCGGCGGCGCGAGCGATCGTTCCCGCCGCGTCGCCGAGATTCGCCCCGAGGCCGATCCACGCGCGCATCGCCGCGACGCTCACGCGGAGTGCTTCGGTCCGGGCGGCGGGGCGTCCGACGGCACGGCGCTTGCCGGTGGGCCGTCGGCGATCCGCTCCGGCGCAGTGCCGCGAGCCTCTTCAGCGGAGCCCGAGGCGCGATCGCCGTCGGCGCGCGCGCCGCCGCGACGGCTGCCGCTGCGTCGGCGGCGTTTCTTGGCGGCTCCCGCGGCTGGCACCGGCGCGCGCGCCAGCAGCGCCTCGCGCCCCTCGGCATCGGCGGTGGCGAATGCGGTCCACCATTCGCCGAGCTCGGCCGGCGCCTCGCCCGATTGGCATCGCAGCATCAGGAAGTCGTAGGCGGCGCGAAAGCGCAGGTGCGCGACCAGGTTGTGCGGCGAACGTCCGGTGCGGCGCTCGAAGCGCGCCTGCATCATCCAGATCTCGCGCATGTCGGCGATGAAGCGGCGCTGGATCGCGATTCGCTCGGACTGTTCGTCGAGCACCGAGTCGATCGCCCCCGAGAGCGCCGGGATCGCGTGCTCGCCGCGCGCGAGCGCGGCCTGCCAGCGAACGCGCACCGGTTGCCACAGCAGCGCCGCGAACAGGAAGCCGGGAGACGTGGTCTTGCCGGCGCGCACGCGCGCGTCGGTCGCGGCCAGCGCCGCGATGACGAAGCGCTCGTCGTCGGGCTGCTCGAGGATCAGGTCGAGCATCGGCAGCAGGCCGTGGTGGAGCCCCTCGCGGCGCAGCTCCTGAAGGCAGGCCATCGCCTGGCCCGACAGCAGCAGCTTGAGCATCTCGTCGAACAGGCGCGCCGCCGGCACGTTGTGGACCAGCTCGGCGAGTTCGCCAATCGGCTTTCGCGTCTTCGCTTCGACCTTGAAGCCGAGCTTGGCCGTGAAGCGCGCGACGCGCAGCATGCGCACGGGGTCTTCGCGGAAGCGCGCGGTCGGGTCGCCGATCATGCGCAGCGTCTTGTGCTCGAGATCGCGCACGCCGTTGTGGTAGTCGAGGATCGTGTCGGCGACCGGGTCGTAGTACAGCGCGTTGATGGTGAAGTCGCGTCGAGCCGCGTCCTCGGCCTGCGTGCCCCAGACGTTGTCGCGCAGCACGCGGCCGTGCTCGTCGGTCTCGGCGACGTCCTGGATCGCGCGGAAGGTCGAGACCTCGATGGTTTCGCGGCCGAACATCACGTGCACGATCTGGAAGCGTCGCCCGATGATGCGCGAGCGCCGGAACAACGAACGCACCTGGTCGGGCGTCGCGTCGGTGGCGACGTCGAAGTCCTTGGGCTTGAGCCCGAGCATCAGGTCGCGAACCCCGCCGCCGACCACCCAGGCCTTGAAGCCTGCCTCCTGCAGCGTCTTGCAGGTGCGCATCGCCGCGTCCGAAACGTCCTCGATGTGCACGCCGTGCTCGGATCCCCGGTACGACTTCGGCTTGTCGCGCACCGCGGCGCGCGGTGCCTTGCGGTTCAGGAGGCGGTCGATCAGCTTCTTGATCATTCGAACAGCCTGATGACCGGCCAGCCGCGCTCGCCGGCGAGCGCGGTCAGCCGCGGGTCGGGATTGGTCGCGACGGGGTCGGTGACACGCTCGAGCAGCGGCATGTCGTTGACCGAGTCGCTGTAGAAGAAGGACTGCGAGAAGCCCTGCCAGTCGCGTCCCAGCGATGCGAGCCACTCGCCGGTGCGCCGCACCTTGCCCTCGCGGAACGACGGCGTGCCGCGCGGACGGCCGGTGTAGCGGTCATCGCGCAGTTCGACGCCGGTCGCGATCAGGTGCTCGACGCCGAACGCGTGCGCGATCGGCGTGGTGACGAACTCGTTGGTCGCGGTGACGATCGCGCACAGGTCGCCGTGTGCGCGGTGCCGGTCGACCAGCGCGCGCGCAGCGGGCAGGATCGCCGGAGCGATCACTTCGCGCATGAACTGCCCGTGCCAGGCGTCGAGCTGGCTGCGCGGGTGCGCGGCCAGTGGCGCGAGCTGGAACGCCAGGAACTCGTGGATGTCGAGCGTACCCGCGTGGTACTCCTCGAAGAACTGGTCGTTGCGCCGCTGGTACTCGGCGCCGTCGACGACGCCGAGCCGGATCAGGAAGCGCGCCCACTCGTAGTCACTGTCGATCGGCAGCAGCGTGTAATCGAGGTCGAACAGCGCCAGTCGGGTGCCCGGCTCCGGCGCCGGTGGGGAACTCGGGGATGCTCTCGGATGCATGGTGTCAGCGGGATTTTATCAGTGCGCCGCTCGCCTCCAGTTCTCGCAGCAGCGGCAGCGTGATTGCCCGCTTGCGCTCGAATGCGTGGCGGTCGAGGGCATCGAACAGCCGCAGCAGCGCGCGGATGTCGCGCGAGGTGTGCGCGATCAGCCACGGCACGACGTCGGAGGAGATCGCCACGCCGCGCTCGCCGGCGACGCGCCCGAGCACCGCCGCCTTCTCGTCGTCGCTGAGCAGGTGCAGCCGGTAGACCAGCCCCGACCCGAGTCGCGTTCGCAGGTCGTCGCGTAGCGCCAGCGCGAGCGGCGGTTGCGCGCCGGCCGTGACCACGCTCGTGCCGGGGCGCGCGCGCGCATGGTTGATCAGCTGGAAAACGCGTTGCTGGCGCTCGTCGTCCAGGCGCTCGCAGTCGTCGATCGCGGCGATCGACCGCGTACCCGGCGCCGCCGCGCCGGGCGCCTCGGCGCCAATCGAGAACGCCTCGAGCGGCGAATCCGGTCCCAGCACGCGCGGTGCGCCAACCAGCGCCTGCAGCAGGTGGCTCTTGCCGCAGCCGGGCTCGCCCCACAGGTAGATCAGCGCGGCGCCGGACAGCGCCGCACCCTCGCGCAGCAGGCGCAGCTGCGCGAGCACCTCGCCGTTGCGGCCGACCACGAAGTTCTCGAGCGACGGTGCCTCGATGCGGTGCAGGTCGAGCGGCAGCTGGTACATGTCGCTCCCCGGCTGGCCGGACGGACCCTGCGCCACGTCAGCGGCTCCTCCGCGCATCTCGCGGAATGTCTGCGCGTGCCAAGCCGCGGGCAATGGCGCAGCCCGGGGCGCGCCCAGGGTGCCGGGCCATGGGGCACCGGTGTGCCGGTGCTTGCCCCCGCTTCGCGGGGGTTCCCTGCGATG
>DAORSF010000272.1:0-3921 GCA_035443405.1 Burkholderiaceae bacterium
AGCAGCAGCGTGCGCAGCCCGCCGATGCGGTCGCAGATCACGCCCGAGACGAGCCGGCTGACGATGCCGAAGCCGAACATCAGCGACAGCATCTGCGCGCCGCGCGCCGGTCCGTAGCCGAGATCCCCGCAGTACGCGACGATGTGGACCTGCGGCATCGACATCGCCACGCAGCAGGCGACGCCGGCAATGCACAGCAGCGTCTGCAGCGCCGCCGGCGACACCCCCAGCGCGGTTTGCGGGCCCGTCGAGGTTTGCGGGCCCGTCACGGCGGCTGCGGCGCCGGACGCGCTGGCTGCCGTCGATCCGGTGGCGTGCACCGTCGACGCCGGCGGCCCGGCGCAGGCTTGCGCGCGCCGCGTCGGGAGCGCCGCACCGCGCAGCGCGGCCGGTGTCCGGCGCCGCAACAGCAACGCCAGCGGCAGCATCGTGACGAGACAGAACACGCCGACGCCGACGTAGGTCTGGCGCCAGCCGACCGTCCCGACGAAGTGCTCGACGATCGGCGGCCAGACGGTGCCCGCGAGGTAGTTGCCGCTCGCGCAGATCGCCACGGCGATGCCTCGCCTGCGAACGAACCAGAACGAGATGTCGGCCACCAGCGGACTGAAGGTCGCCGAACTGCCGAGCATCCCGATCAGCAGTCCGTGCGCGAGCGCGAAGGTGGTCAGGCTCTGCGAGGCCGCGACGCCGAAGCAACCCAGCGCGAGCGACACCGCGCCGATCGTCACGGGCACCGCGACGCCGAAGCGGTCGGTCAGGCGCCCCATCAGGATGCCGCCGACGCCGAATCCGATCAGCGTCGCCATGTACGGCAGCGAGGCGCCGCCGCGCGCGGTGCCGAACTCGGCCTGCACGGCCGGAAGGACCACGACGACGATGTACATCCCGCAGCCGCCGATCGTGGCCAGCGCCAGGCTCACCCAGAGCCGGAACCAGGCATGGCGCGAATCGGTCTCTGCGGTCATCGATGACGGTCCGTCGGGAAGGCGACGGACAGTCTATCGCGGCGACGCGGATCGTCCGGTCAGCGCAGCGTCGACAGGAAGCGCCACAGCGCGGTCAGCTCGACCTCGTTCATCCTTCCGAGCGCCGCCGGCATCGGCGGGCGCAGCGCGTGGCCGTCGAGCGCCGAGCGGCCCTCGCGCATCGTCCGGACGAAGCCCTGCAGGCTCCAGCGGGCGTCGCCGCCCAGCCGCAGCGACGCGGCCGGTGCCCAGTCGGGCGGCCCGCCCGGAATCGGGCCGCCGCGGAACTCCGCACCGTGACAGCCGGAGCACGCGCCGGTCGCGAGGTAGCGGCCGAACGCCGCGGTGGGCGCCTCGTGAGGCTTTTCGTCGAAACCGCGCGACGGGTCGATCATGCCGGCCGGCAGCAACGTCGGCAGCTTGCCCAGCGCATAGAGCAACCGCGGCACCGGACCGACGCGCACCGGCGGCATCCGCCGCTCCACCTCGGGCACGCTGCGCAGGTACGCGATCAGCGCCGCGAGATCGTCGCGCGAAAGGTGCTGGTATTCGTACGACGGCATGACCACCAGCGCGCGGCCGTCGCGTCCGATGCCGGTGCGGATCGCGGCGGCGATCTCGCTGTCGGTCCAGCCGCGCAGCGCCGCAGGCGTGATGTTCGGCGCGTAGATCGCGCCGGCCAGCGGGTCGTCGACGACCCGCCCGCCGCCCAGGTCCCTGCCGTGACAGTCGATGCAGCCGTTGCGCACCTGCGCGATCCGTTCGCCGGTGGCGACCGGTGCGCTGCGCACCTCCGGCGCGATGTCGATCGCCGGCGGCGCATGGCGACGCGCCAGCGCCGAGTCGGTGTGTGTCCAGGCCCAGAGCAGCGTCGCCGCGGCGGCCACCACGGCCAGCGCGACCATCGCCCCGATCAGTTTCAGAACCCGCTTCATCTCCGCTTCCCCCACGAATGCCCGCGTCCGAGGCTTCGCAGACTAGTCGCGCACGCCAGGCGCAACAATGGCCCGGAGGTGCATGGCTCGATGGAGCCATGCCGGATCACCACATCTGGCGGATCCGTGACGCGACGTCGACCGGCGCCCGGCACCCGGCGACGTCGGCACCGGGCGTGGCCGCGTCGATGCAGGCCGGGCCGACGCGATCGAAGCGCTCGAGCAGCGCATCGGTCAGGAAGCGGCTGCGCGCGCCGTGAACGTAGGCGTCGCCGTAGCGCGGTTGCTGCGTGACGTGATAGCGCTGCGGTTCGATCAGGTACAGCGCGTCGCGCGCCCGCGTCAACGCGACGTAGAGCAATCGTCGCTCTTCGTCGATCGACTCGGCCCGGCCGGTCGCGTACTCGTTCGGGAAGTTGCCGTCGTTCACGTTGATGACGTAGACCGCGTCCCACTCCTGCCCCTTGGCCGAGTGCACCGTCGACAGCACCAGGTAGTCCTCGTCGCGCAGCGGATCGCCGGCCAGGTCGCCGCTGGCCTGCGGCGGGTCGAGCGTCAACTCGGTCAGGAAGCGCTCGCGCGTGCCGAACTGCGCGGCGATCGACTGCAGCATGTCGAGGTCGGCGGCGCGCACGGCAGCGTCGTCGTGCCGCCGCTCGAGCAAGGGCTGGTACCAGCGCCGCAGCGGCTCGAACTGCGCGGGCCACTGCGCCGACGGGTCGCGCAACCGTTCCATCACCGCGACGAAACCCTGCCACTCGTCGCGCGCAGCGGCCGGCGCCGCGAACCCGCGAAGCGTCGCGAGCAGGCGCTGCGGCGCACCGCCGACCGTGTCGAGGCAGCGCTGCGCCGTGGCGGGCCCTACCCCGTTCATCAACTGCAGCGCGCGGAAGCCGGCGATGCCGTTGCGCGGGTTGTCGGCCCAGCGCAGCACCGAGAGCAGGTCCTTGACGTGCGCCGCCTCGAGGAACTTCAGGCCGCCGTGCTTGACGAACGGGACGTTCCGGCGCATCAGCTCGATCTCGACGGCGGCACTGTGATGCGAACTGCGGAACAGTACCGCCTGCCGCTTCAGCGCGACCGCCGCTTCGCGGTGCCGCAGCACTGCGTCGACCACCCAGTCGGCCTGCGCGCGCTCGTCGGTCACGGTGACCAGCTGCGGGCGCGCGCCGTCGCCGCGATGCGCGCGCAGCGTCTTCGGATGCTGGCGCGCGGCCTGCGCGATCAGCGCGTTGGCGGCGTCGAGCACCGGCTGCACCGACCGGTAGTTGAGCTCGAGCGTGACGCGTCGCGCCGGCGGATCGAACTTGCCCGGGAAGTCGAGGATGTTGCCGACGTCGGCCGCGCGGAATGCGTAGATCGACTGCGCGTCGTCGCCGACGACCGCGAGGCCGCGCCCGTCGGGCTTGAGCGCAAGCAGGATCTGCGCCTGCAGCGCGTTGGTGTCCTGGTACTCGTCGACCAGCACGTGGTCGAAGCGCGCGCCGATCTCCGCGGCGAGCGCCGCGTCGCCCATCGCCGCATGCCACCACAGCAGCAGGTCGTCGTAGTCGAGCACGCCGTTGGCCTGCTTGCGCTCGACGTAGCCGCGGAACAGCGCGGCGAGTTCGTCGCGCCATTCGGCGCACCACGGGAAGACATCGCGCAGCACGCGCTCGAGCGGCCAGCCGCTGTTGACCCGTTGCGAGTAGATCGCCAGGCAGGTGTCCTTGCGCGGAAACCGCTTGCGCGTCGACGACAGGCCGAGTTCGTGGCGCAGCACGTCGATCAGGTCGGCGGCGTCGCCGCGATCGAGGATGCCGAACGAAGCGTCGAGCCCGACCCGCCCGGCGAACTCGCGCAGCAGCCGCGCGCCGATCGCGTGGAAGGTGCCGGCCCAGGGAAGTCGGACCGCGGTGGCAGCCGGCGCGCGGCGGGCCGTGCGCGCCGCTTCGGCGCGCGCCTGCGCGACCAGGCGTTCGGCGCGCCGGGTCATCTCCTGCGCGGCGCGCCGGCTGAAGGTGAGCAGCAGGATGCGC